>NZ_CAKJTM010000060.1:0-33221 GCF_917627345.1 Protofrankia sp. CiP3
TCCCGCGGCCGCCCGGACCTGCCCGGCGAGATCCTGCGCCTCCCACGTCGCGGTCGCCGCACTGATCGAAGGATCCGTGAGCTCGGCCCGCGGCCACAACAACACCTCCCGGTCCGGGGGCAACAGCGCCCGGACCGCACACACCGCCGCCTGATACCGATCATCAGCATCCACACCCTGCCGTAACGCGCCACCCGCACGGGTCTGCGCCTCGGTCAGACTGGTCGCGTAGGTCGACAGCGCGTCCCCGCAGCCCCGGTAGGCACGCGCGAGCCTGGCCAGCTCGCCAGGCAGCTCAGCGAGGGCCTCGGTGAACCGCGGGGCGTAGTCCCCGGCCATCCGCAGATCCCCGCCGGCACCGTTACCCGCGATCGCACGCAACCGGGCGGTGGTGGTCTCCGCGAGCTCGGCCTGGCCATGCAGCCGGGCCGCCAAGGCCCGTACCGCGTCCGGGTCACCCGGGGCCGGATCACCATCCAGCTCCAGCACACCCCAGTCGCCCACCGCCGCCCCCTTTGTCTCCTCTACATCCTTATGGTCCTGTTCGGCCGGCAGTCATGATAGCCAGACCCGGCGGGAGGAGCCGTGAGGGCACCGCGTAGGCCAGTGATCGTCTACAGGGCTGGCAGGTGCGGTCCGGCATCACCTGGCAGATCTGTCTCCGTGCCGGGAGCCGAGTGGTCGTCGAGATGGCCGCTGCCGAGATGATCGTCGCTAAGGTGACCGCTGAGCTGGGCGCCGGGCGGGCCCGGTAGGGGGCTACCCGGGTGGGTGCCGGCCAGCGCGCCAACGTGCGCGGTGCCCGATCCGGCGAGCGGATCGGGCAGACCATGCAGACCATGCGGGTCGGACGGGTCGAGGAGGTTGAGGAGGTTGAGGTGCTCGGCTCCGTCGGCCACACCGTCACCGTCGGCATCGGCGTTGTCCGGCCCGCTGCCGAGTACCCGTTCCAGGGCGTCGGTCAGACCATCGCCGTCGCTGTCCGTGGTGGCCGCATCGCCAGTTGCGCCGTCAAGCCGGCCGGCGTGGGCCGTGTCTGGATCACCCGGGTTCGTCCCCAGCGCCAGTTCGATGGAATCCGCTATCCCGTCACCGTCGGTGTCGGCGGACAACGGGCTGGTGTGTAAGCGCAGGATCTCGTAGGCGTCCGACAGGGCGTCGTCGTCGGAGTCGACGCTGGCGGGGTCGGTCCCGAGCCGCGCTTCGAGCGCATCGGTGAGGCTGTCCGCGTCGGAGTCGGTCCCGCAGCTGATCGCGACGTGCGCGCTGGCTGGCTCGCCGGGGCCGCGGCCCGCGTCGTCGGAGAACTGGAACAACAATGCGCCGGGGGTGCGCAGCGCCTGCTCGACGGGGATTTCCATGCCCGCACCGCGCAGAGTTGAATACTGCGCCCAGGCACCGTCTGGGATGTCGTGGCCTGCCTGGTGGGCAGCCCACTGGGTCAGCTCGGAGCAGTCGAAGGCAGCCGGGTCGGGGTCGTCGAGGCTCACTTCCGCGCCCAAGACGTAGTGGTCACCGGCCTGCCGGAGCGCCGCGTCCAGGAATCGCCGGGTCGCTTCGGATTCTGCTCCGGTTCCGCCGGTCGCACCGGTATGGCCGGTGGTGACATCCGCAACGCGGTCGTCACCGCCGCCTACCTCGGCGCGGCGAACGGCCGGCTGGTGGGCATGCGCGACCTGGTGACGGCGATCAGCCTGGAATACCGCAAACTCGGCCGCCTCTGCCTTCCCGACGAGTTCGGCCCCTACACCGAGGTCCTGCACGCGCGCGAATCACGTGGACAGGACGCCTGATCGGGTGTCCGCAAGACGAGGTAAAGGGATTTCAGGTGTCGATCAGATAGCAGAGGATTCCCGCGGGTACCGCCCAGGCCCCGTTTTCCTCCCGGGTGTCTAGGACATTGCGGGTGACCAGGATGCCGCCGTGGCCAGCTGCGCTGATGGTGGCGCTCGCGCTTCGCCAGGTGCCTCCCTCAACGTACTTGCTCTCCACCGCTGTACCGGCGAGTTGCTCGGCGACGAAGTCGATCTCTTTGCGGGACGAGGTACGCAGGTGGAACAAAAACAGGTCTTCGGCCCATCCGGCCCCGGCCCCGGCCCCGGCTCCGTGGGCGCAGCGCTGCAGGGCCAAGCCGGTCTGCATCTCGGCGAGCACGGTGAGGTCGATGTCGGATCGGGCGGGGTTGCGTAGGTGAGCCAGCCGTGCGACCAGCGGGTCGATCGCGTACAGCTTGTCCTGAGCGCGCTCCCGGGCCGTCCAGGCACGTTCGGCCTTCTGCGGGCAGTGCCAGAGCAGGTAGGCGTCGCCAAGATAACGGATGTGGCGAGCCACCACGTCCTGTTTGAGATCCAGATCGGCGCCGATCCTGCTCATGTTGGCGGGGGCCGCCATTGACCACATGAGTCGTTCCAGCAGGGCTGCGGTGCTGGTCTGGCTGAGCTGGGACGCCGAGAAGGCGTCCCGGAACACGACGTTGAAGACGTCGTCGACGAACCAGGCGGGCACCGGTTCACCGGCACGGGCCGCCGCCACGGCAATCGGGAAGCCGCCGTACATCAGATAGGTCTCCCAGGCGATCACCAGATCGTCCAGCCAGGGCAGCAGCTCGGCGTATGTCCTGCGGGTCGCATCTCCACGCAGGTAAGCGAGGCCGACAGGGGGCGTGTCCGGCAGATGCGGCCGCAGCAGCCGTGCGAAGGTCCGGAACCCCAGCGGCAGCAAGGTGCGGTCGCCATGGTCGATCCGCCCGCGTCGGCCGGCGAGTACGCCCGAGGCTGCGGTCAGCCCGGCCGCGTTCGACCCGGTCAGCACCACGGTGGCCAGCGCGAACTCGGGGTCGTTGTCGCGCAACCACTTGATCTGCGCTGCCCAGTCACCGGTCGTCCCAGTGATCTCGTCGAACAGCCACCACCGTGCTGTGCCGAACGGCACCGGCGGAAGCGCGGTGTTCTGGACGACCGTCCGCAGGTCCTCCGCCGACCAGGCGTCCGCTGCGATCCGCACGACTGCCTGCGGCGGTGTCCCACGCCTGGCCAGATCGACGATGGTCTGCTTCACGGCCACTGTCTTGCCCACCCGGCGAGGTCCCCGCAGCAGGTAGAGACCTCCTTCGACCAGCCCGTCCAGGCATGGTGACCGGTACCCGAGACCGGTGTCGCGCACCGCGCGCAGGTCCGGATCCGTCGCCACCCACTCGGCGGTCCGCCACCATGGATTCGTACGGGCCAGCTCCTGGGCAACCAGACCGATCTTCGTTCCCATGCGCTTAGTCTACATTCCTCCGTGTGGCACCCTGAAGAATCGCACATTCCTCGGGGTATCACACGGAAGTTTCTCGACAGGACAGCGGCGCCCCCCGCCCCGGCGGGCTCAGCCGCGTGGGTTTGTGGGCCTGGCGCGCCCCCGTCAGCGGACGCGGGGAAGAGCGGCACGCACCCGGGCACGAAGGTCGAGCCACGCGTTGGTGAAGCGGTCGGCGTCGATGGTCACGTGGCGCCCCGCCAGCGGCGCGAACACCGCCCGGTAGAAGCCCGCTGCCGCAGCGATATCCGGAACAGCAAGATCGAGTCAGTACGGCGAACCCAGCACAAAATCTTTAGTGATCATAGGGGTTTCCCTCCACATACATCCCTGATGACGCCAGCGGGCACCCACCGCCGACCCTCCTGAGCGCTGCCCTCGGGGTAACGGCCAGGTAGCCGTCAGGGCCGCGGGATAGATCGTTGGTGAGAGGTCCTGGTCTGCCCAGCGGCGCCCCCCGAGCCGATCGTGCTAACATTTTGTCATGACAATAATGATGGGGATCCGGGACGTAACTCGGCATACCTCCAAGGTGATCCATCGAGCCGCAGCCGGGGAAACCGTAATCATTACCGAGCATGACCGGCCGATCGCGATGCTCCTCCCACTGCCCAACACCGGCGATCCGGCAGTTGACGAACTTATCCGTGCGGGCCAACTGACACCGGCGAGCAACCCGGGAGGCATCGCGGCGCTGCTGGCGATCAGACCGGCCGTCGCGACCCATGACAGCGACACCGCCGATGTCGTGTCCAAACTCCGTGAAGATCACATATGATCTACCTGGACAGCTCGGCGATCGTCAAGCTGGCTCGCCAGGAATCCGAGACCGACGCGTTGCGTGCGTGGCTGGCGGCGAATCCGAAACCGCTGACCGCGTCCGCGCTGGCGCGGACCGAAGCCGCCAGAGCACTCATCCGCACGGAACCGGCAGCCCTGCCAGTGCTGCGCGCGGTGCTCACCGTGGTGCACCAGAAGCCGATCACAGAGGCGATCCTGGACGCGGCCGCTACGCTGCCGGGCGCGATGTTGCGCAGCCTCGACGCAATCCACCTCGCCACCGCCGAGAACCTTGCACCCACACTGACCTGGTTCGTAGCCTACGACAAGCGGTTGACCGAAGCTGCCCGCGCACGCTGTCTGCCCGTTGCCTCACCGACCTGACGACAACTGTGTTGGCTTCTCCGTCTTCTGAACCCACCCTAGGTCGGTGGCCGTGGCCCCGTGTTGGCGCCCCACGGCCGGCCGACACGGTGGCGGATGTGTGACAATGTAAGTTGTGCTCGAAGGGCTGGTGGACTGACGAGGACGCCGGCTACATCAGGCGTCGCTCCGAGCGTTACGCTGGCGCAACGGACATCGAGCCTGTCTGGACCATCGAGGTGACCAGGGACCCGCGCTGGATCGTCCGCGGTCATGATCCGAAGAGTGCGCTGGGCGCGATCCGGCTGATCGGCTACTCGCCGAGCGCCGGATTCGTGCTGACGGTAGTCGTCGATTCGGTTGACAACGCCGGCATCACAGCCTGGAAGACCCGTGGTGCGGACCTGCGGGCCTACCTCGAAGGGGCTGAAACGCACAATGACCAGTCATGCGGTGCGAGCGCGACGGGCGGCGATCCGGGCGGAATACGCCGTTGAGGAGACCGAGGCAGCTGAGGCCGAGGCGATTGAGAACCAGCAGGCCGTCGTCTCGGTGCGCGTTCCTGCCACGCTCGCCGAGGCGCTGCGGGCACGTGCGGCGGCTGAGAAGCTCCCGACATCGGCCTATGTGCGCCGAGTCCTGGTCCGCGCGGTCGGGGAACCCGGGGAACCCGTCATGACCGAGTCCCGGGTGGAGGAGATCGTCCGCCGGGTCCTCCGAGAGTCGGCCTGAGCGCACCCGTCAGCGGGGGGCGTCCGCCATCAGGCCGTTGAGGTAGAGCGACTCCGAGCACGTCGTGGGCGGGGGGGCGTTTGGCGGAGTGCCGACCTTGCGGCAGATTACTGTCATGGTCACCCGGCCTTTGGCGGGTACCCGGATCGGTGTGACCGAGTGGTAGTCCTGGTCGCGGAAGTTCTCCAGCGCGTACGGGACCACCAACATGTTGTTGACCCTCACGGTCAGCGTGCCCTCGTCACCCTGGGGATTGGCGGCGAGGTAATCGGTGAGCAGGAAGATCTTGCCGTCGGGTACGACGAAGCTCTCCTCGGCTGGGACGCCGATCTTGGTTCGGAGCGGGGAGGATAGCGGGAGGGATACGGAGAACTGGTCTGCGGCATCGGTGAGCTGTGCGTTGCTGGGCCCCTTCGTGACGGTGCCGGGCGATGGCTCGGATGCCGGCTTCGGTGCCTGTGGCGGTGGTGCACCGTCCTGCGGCTGTTGCCGGTCCACCGCAGCCTGTGTCGCCCGGTTTGCGGCCTCCTGGACCTTGCCATCAGCCGCTTCCCGGGCGGCCGAGCGCACTGTCGGCCGGAGCAGACCGAACCACAACGCGATCAGGGCCAACAGCAGCGCCAATAGCAGCGCCAACAGCTTGAGCAGCCACGCGGACAGGACCGGCTGCTGGATGAACGTACCGCTGAGAGTGACGACGGCATCGCCCTCGCCCCTGACCTGGCTCTGGAACGGCATGCGCCGGGGCTCGCCGCGCCACAGCAGCCGCTTGGCCCGCGCCACGACGACCCCGTCGAACAGCCCGCCCGGATCCACGACCGCCGTAGCCGGCCGGAGCGTGAGCTTGAGCTGCTCAGCGCTGTCGCTGGCGCTGAAGTCGAGGTCCTCGGTCCGGTTGCCGAGGTTCTCCGTCTCAAGGCGGTACCGGGCCCGGCTGCGACCGGAGTGCACCTGAGGCCGCAGATCCGCCGAGAGCTGTGAGAACGGCAGGAGGGTGAGGGTGCCTTCCTCCACGGATGTGTCGGGGTATTCCGATGGGATCACACGGATCCCGAACGGCATGTCGCCGGCTGGGACCTGTGACGAGCGCGGGGGCCGGAAGGTGATCGTTACCGTCTCCGCCGTACCCGGGTACAGCGACAGCGTTGGCGGATCGATGCTTACCCACTCCACCGGTACACCGACGATGTCGAACCGGTACGCCTCGACGATGTCGACCGTGTTGCGGACGGTGATCGGGACCTGTGCCTCGCCACCGGGCATGACGGCGACCGAGAGGCGAGCCAGACTGGCCGATGCGCTCATGGAGGTCAACGGTAGACACCCGCAGCCCCACCGCCACCCGCCGTGCGGGAACCGTCGCGGGCGGATTTATTGCCCGATTGGCCCCTTTTACGTGCACGCGAAGCGTGTGCGGACGGACTATAGACCCGCGTACGCCCGATCCGGCGCACGCCGCCAGACAGTCGGCCCCGACCTGCGGATCTCGACGCGTCAGCGACATACGGAACAGGTGTCCTTGACGGCACTGCTGATGGGAGGCCTACAGATGGACCGTGTGCCGGTCTGCGTCCACACCGAAGACGCGATCTCACGGCTGGGCATGGTGAGTCAGATCCGCACCCGCCCGGAACTGCTCGTACTCGAACCTGGGGAGGAGCACAACGCCGCCGTTGTACTGGTCGTCACGGACAGCCTCGACGAGGAGGCCGCTCGCGCGCTGCGTTGGCTGCACCGGATGGTCTCGGCGAAGCTCGTGCTCGTCCCGGCGAAGATCGATGAAGCTGATCTGTCCACGGTGGTCGAGTGCGGGGTTGTCGGCGTTGTCCGCCGCGGCGAGGCGACCCCTGAGCGGGTTGTCGATGCGATCTCCTCGGCGGTACGGGGAGAGGGCGCGATGCCCGCCGACCTGCTGGGCCGGTTACTGGACCAGATGGGTCGGCTGCAGCGCCAGGTGCTCAATCCGCGGGGCCTGACGTTACTCGGTCTGACCGCTCGCGAGATCGAAGTGTTGCGTCTGGTGGCGGACGGCTTCGAGAACCGTGAGATCGCCGACAAGCTGTCGTATTCCGAGCGCACGGTCAAGAACGTGCTGCACGACGTCACCACCCGGCTGCAACTACGCAACCGTACGCATGCGGTAGCGTACGCGCTGCGCCACGGCCTGCTCTGACAGCGCTCCGGCCGGGTTGCCCGAATGGACAACCCGGCATGCCCGGGGCTGTGCCCGTCCGGCCGCTGATGCTCCGGCCGGGCACGCCCACAATGAACGGGCCCGCACGTGGCCCGCTAGTCGTCGTTTCGGCACAGACGCCGACATCGTGCCGCACAGTCGTCCCCAATCCCGCCGCATGCCTGTCGAGGTCCGGTTGCGACGCAAGACTCGAATGCCCACCATGGCGGCCGCAGCGACGTCGGTCGTGCTCATCGTCTCCGGCTTGGCCGCGTCCGCGGCCCCATCGCATGACCCGCTGGAGGGTCCGCCGGTGCCGCACACGGCGCCCGTCGCCGAGGAACGCATCGCCTACGCCGGCACCAAGCACCGCAGCATCGGCAGGGTTGACGGTCAGGGCGCGGGAGCCGTCTCCGTGTCGTTCTTCCCGGTCGGCCCGGACCACTACGACGATCAGGCATCCGCCCGGGGCGACACGGTGACCTGGGTGAGCCGGCGTGACACGGCCACCGGCGAGGTGTACCTGCGCCGCGGCGACGGACCGGTGACTCGGCTCACGACCAACACCTCCGCCGAGGAGCACCCGGCCGTCTCCCCGGACGGCACCCTGGTCGCGTTTGCCGCCGCTGCCGGCCGCAACGGCACAGGCCATGACATCTTCGTGATCGGCGTGGACGGCACGGGGTTACGTCGAGTTACCGACAGTACCGGTGACAACACCTGGCCCACCTGGTCACCTGACGGCGCGGCCCTCGCGTTCGAAGGCCGCCGGGGCGGCGACACGCCGCAGGTGTACCGGATACCGGCCGCTGGCGGCGACATCACCCAGGTGACCAACCAGCCCACGGGTGCTGGCCAACCGGCGTGGGACCCGAACCCGGAGCATGACCGCCTCGCGTACACCTGCGATCCGGGTCACGACACCGAGCAGAAGATCCACCTGTTGACGGCGACCGGAACCGGGGACCGCCTGCTGTTGCCTGCGAACTGGCAGAGCCGCGAGCCGAGTTGGTCACCCGATGGCGGAACGCTAGCGTTCATGAGCCGCACCCCGCCGCCTGCGACCGGACAGGGCCACGAACCGAGTTGGTCGCCCAGCGGCGGACCACCCGGAGGCGGACCACCCAGCGGCGGACCACCCGGAGGCGGACCGCTGGGCGGCATCGATCTCGTCTACACCGCCGCGCCCCGCGACAGCCCCTGCGACTGCCAGGCGGAGCTCCGTCTCGCCGAGGACCGTCAGGTCAACCTGCCGACCTGGTACACGCCAACCGGCAGCCATACGCCGTCGCTGCTGGTGACCCGGGACAGCGCCCCCGACTGGCACACCGTGACGCTGCAGGACATCCGCCCCGACGGCACCGACCCACGCGATCTGCGCCTGCCGATCCTGCGCGAGGATCCCAAGGCGGAACAGGACGCACGGTTCCTCTTCCAGCCGACCGACGGCGACCCGTGGACCGAGCGCCAGGTGTACTCGCCGGACGGGCGCCAGATCGCGGTCACCCGGTTCGAGACGGTCGCCGGCCGCCGGGTCGTACGCGTCTGGCTGGTCAACGCCGACGGCACCGCCCCGCGGCTGCTGCCGCTGGCCGACCGCGGACCCGGAGATATGGAGATCGATCCGGCGTGGTCACCGGACGGCAGCCGCATCGCTCTGGTGCGCACCACGTCCGGCGCCCGGGCACGGATCATCGTGGCCGATGTGGCCACCGGTGACCTGCTGCTCCAGCTGCCGACACCGTCGGAATTCGCCGGGCTGGACGACACGCAGCCCGCCTGGTCACCCGATGGCGCCCTGCTGGCGTTCACCCGTGGCCGCTATACCGATGCCGCCAGCCGCACACACATCTGGACCGCGAACGCCGCCGATGGCCTCGACCAGCGCGACCTGACCAGCACGGTGTGCGGTACCGACTGCAACGTCGTCGACGACAGTGCCGCCTTCGCCCCGGACGGGGAGCGGCTCGCGTTCAACCGGGTCACCGACGGGCTGGTCCTGACCAATGTGGACGGTACGAACTGCCGGCTTCTCATGCCCGCGTCGGGCGCGTCCTGCGCGGCGCCGGTCCCTGCCCAGCCGGCCGGGCCGTTCCAGCCCCGTGACGTGTCCTGGGCGCCGGATGGGCAGCGGCTCGTCTTCACCGCCCGCCGGGGGCGCGACGGCAACGCACCGGAGGCGTTGGATGTCTACGACGTCCGCACCGGCCATATCGAAGCGCTCACCCAGGACCTGCCTGGGCGGCAGAAGGAGCCGGCCTGGCAGCGGTCGGTCGACGTGTCCACGGCGCTGCTGACCCCACCGGCCGCCACGACGGTCGGCGGCCGGACGGCGTTCACGCTGTCGGTCACCGACCGCGGGCCCAGCCCCATGCCGGGGACCCGGCTCGACCTCACGGTGCCGTCCGGGCTGCAGGTCACCGGCCTGGTAACGGAGCAGGGCACCTGCACGCTCACGCCGACCAGCTGTGATCTGGAGGCCATCGGCGTCGGGCGGACGGTGACGGTGCGTGTCGAGCTGACCGGTGTGGCCACCGGTACGTTCCCGGTCAGCTGGTCGGTCGGCGGTGGGGTGGCCGACGCCAATCCGGCCGACAACCGCGCCGGCATGCAGATCGAGGTGATCGCCGCGGCACCGTCGGTGCCGGCCGACCCGTCGCTGACCGTGTCGGTCACGCCCACCCCGGCCTACGTCGGTGGAACCGCAACCGTGACCTACACGGTCCGCAACGCCGGTGGCCAGCCCGCGACCGGCCTGCGGCTGCGCCCGCAACTGCCGGCCGGTATCCCGGTGGCCGCCCCGGCGCCGGGCTGCGCCGCGGACACCGGGTGCCCGGTCCCTGACCTGGCACCTGGCGGTGCGGCGAGCGTGACGATCGGACTGGCGCCGGACGCGGCCCTGTCCACGGCTGTGGCTGGCACGGTCACCACCACCGGTACCAACGCCGACCAGGCCAACGACACCGCCACGGCCCCGCTACGGGTCCTGCAGCCGCGTATCGTCGCCGTGCCGGCGATCGGTCCGCCCGGTTTCGTCACGTCAATACGCGGTACCGACTTCCCTCCCGGCGTATCGGTGAAGCTGGTCTGGGACGTCGGCATCACGGCGGCCGCGACGCCGACCGTACCCGGCCCGGACGGAAGGTTCATCGCGCAGCTTCTGGTCCTGCGCAAGGACCGCCTCGGGCCCCGGCTGGCGGTCGCGTCCGGCGCCGGCTTCTCCCCGGTGACCACGCCATACCGGGTGGTCCTGCCGGCGCAGCAGCCCCCGGGCCACGTCGACCGGCGGTGGTGACGCGATGATCCATGAGATAGACGAGGCCCTGCGCGGGCTCGTCAGCGACGAAGTGCTGGCCGGCAGTGGGGTGGAGGTGACCTTCGACGCGCCCACCAGGGAGTGGGCCGCCCGGCGCAACGCCCCGACGGTCAACCTGTTCCTGTACGACATCTGCGAGGACATGGCCCGGCGGCGGCAGGGCAGCATCACCGAGTACGACGAACAGGGCGTCACGGTGGCGCGGCATGACCCGCCGCGTTTCTACACTCTGTCGTACATAGTGACCGCGTGGACCAGCCGGACCCAGGATGAGCACCGGCTCCTGTCCGTCCTGCTCGCCAGCCTGATCCAGCAGGATGCCCTGCCGGCGGAGCGGCTGGCCGGCTCGCTCGCGGCGCTCGGCCTGACCATTCCCATGACTATCGCCGTGCCCGTACCGGACCGGGCGCTCGCCGACGTGTGGAGTGCGCTCGGCGGCGAACTCAAACCCTCCCTGGATCTCGTCGTGGTCGCGCCGCTGTCAGCGAAGCGGGTGCTGGCCGACCCGGTGGTCGTTGACGGCATGCGGCTGCAGATCGCCGACTCCGACGGCGGCCGCGAGGAGACCAGCGCGCTGCGTTACACCGACCCGGTCGCCGGAGGGAACATCACGGATGGCCAGGGCTCGGACACCCGCGACCCGGACAGCCGCGACCCGGACTCCCGGGGGCCGCTGGCGACCGTCGGCACGCGCCGCACCCGGGGCACACCCCAGGACCGCCGCGACACTCATGACCCGGGCTTCCCGATCTCTGGCCGGCGGCGGTGACGGGCGCCGGTGTGCGCGCCGGCCCACACACGGCGCCCGACGCCGCGCCGGACCCGCTGCCCGACGCCGGGCAGAGCAGCCGGGCGTATCTGCTCGCCCGGCTCGGCCTGGTCGAACAGCGGGTCCGGCGGGCCGTGGCCGCCCGCCGCCAGACCGATCCCGACCCCGACGACACCTTCCGGGGCCTGTATGTATCGGACGAGACCGCGCGGCGGCTGCTGGACGGCCCTGCGCCGGCACCGTTCCCCGACGATGTCGACGCCGACCAGCTCGCCGGCATCGAGGCGCTCGCTGACCGTGCCGGGCAGGACGGTGCCGAGCCGCGACTGCGCCGGCTCGCCCGCGACTTCGGCCTTGCCCCGCTTGACGTCGAACTGCTCCTGGTCGCTCTGCTTCCGGACCTCGACGCGCGGTTCGAGCGGCTGTACGGCTACCTCAACGACGATGTGACCCGGCGGCGGCCGACGACCGGCCTGGCGCTGGCACTGTGCGGGCTGTCCCCCGCCACAGCCGGGCCGCGGGGCCGGTTCGCCCCATCCGCGCCGTTGCTGGCCGGTGGGCTGATGCGGGTCGAGGAGGAAGAGCGGCCGTGGCTGTCCCGAACGCTGCGGGTACCCGACCGGGTCACCAGCCACCTTCTCGGCGACGACACCGGGGATGCGCGGCTTGCCGTGCTGCTGCGGCAGGACTCGGCCGTCCCGGGGTGGCGGCCCGCCTCCGCTGCCCGGATCGCGACCGCCCTCCGTGCTGGTGTGCGACTGGCGTACCTGCGCGAGCGGCCCGGCGGCGCCGCCGACGCACTGGCCGCGGCTGCGCTCGCTGCGCTCGGCAGGTGCGTGCTGCGACTGGACCTGGACGCTGTGGCCGCCGATCCGGCACCCGACGACGTGCTGGTCACGGCGGCACGCGAGGCTCGGCTGCGGGGCGGCGGCATCGTCACCGGCCCGGTGGACGCGCTCGACCCGGTGGGCACGCCCGGCCACCGCAGACTGCTGCGCCGGCTGACCGCGCTGCCCGTGCCCGTCCTGCTCACCGGCCGGGTCGACTGGGATCCGTACTGGGGCGAGCGCTCCCCGCTCCTGGTCACCGCCGAGCCGATGGACGCGGCAGACCGGGCCCGGCTGTGGCGGGCCGAGTTCGGTGACCGTCCCGCCGTCCTGGCCGGCGGCCTCGATCCCGCCCGCGAGCTGGCCCCGTACCTGTTGACCCCGGAGCAGGTGCGGCGGGCCGCCGAAGCAGCCCACCAGCAGGCGCTGATGGATGCCACCACCGGGGGCGGCGGTGACGGCGCGGTTCCGGTCGGCGCGGCACACCTGCGCGCCGGGGTCCGCTCGCAGAACGCGGCCGGGCTGGAGAAGCTCGCCCGCCGCGTCGAACCGGCGGTCGGCTGGGCCGACCTGGTTCTGCCGAAGCTGGTCGTCGCCCAGCTGGACGAGCTGGCCAGCCGGGTCCGCCACCGGGACCGGGTGCTCGGCGGGTGGCGGATGCGCCCGGGTGGCGGTCGCGGCCATGGCGTGACGGCGCTGTTCGCCGGTGACTCGGGTACCGGCAAGACGATGTCGGCCGAGGTTGTCGCCGCTGACCTGGGCCTTGACCTGTATGTGGTGGATCTGTCCACGGTGGTCGACAAGTACGTGGGGCAGACCGAGAAGAACCTGGAACGCATCTTCACCGAAGCGGATGGTGTCAACGGAGTCCTGCTGTTCGACGAAGCCGACGCGATCTTCGGCAAGCGCTCCGAGGTCAGGGACGCTCATGACCGGTACGCCAACATGGAGAGCGCTTACCTGCTGCAGCGGATGGAGTCCTTCGACGGGATCGCGATCCTCACCACGAACCTGCGCGCGAACCTGGACGACGCCTTCACCCGGCGGCTCGACGTCATCGTCGACTTCCTGATGCCCGACGAGGCACAGCGGCACGCCCTGTGGGACCACTGTCTGGGCCCCACGCTGCCCCGTGGCGGCGACCTCGACCTGGACTTCTGTGCCCGCAGCTTCGAGCTGGCCGGCGGCAGCATCCGGGCCTGCGTGGTGACCGCCGCGTACCTGGCCGCCGAGTCCGGGCGGGCGGTCACGACCGACCACCTGGTGGCCGCCGTGCAACGCGAGTACCGCAAGCTCGGCCGGCTGGTGCTGGACAGCGAGTTCGGCGCGTATGCGCGCCCGCTCGCCTGATGCCTGTGTCCTTTCCTGGCAACGCTGGGGAGTGGAACGGTCCCGCTCTCGTAGACAGCGCCCAACGTCAGGTCCACCCCCTCGACAGGCCCGGGGCCGAGCACCGCTACCCGAGGAAGCTGAGCCACGACCGCAGACTACCGTAGTGTATGTGCTACGCTGTAGTGCGTGGCTACGCCTCTATCCATACGTTTTGAGCCGGGACTACTGACTCGGTTGCGGCAACGTGCGGTAGCCGAGACCGGAGCGAACACCTCGGCGCTGGCCCAGCGGCTTGTCGATGAGGGGCTGCGGATGGCCGAACACCCGGGCATCGTTTTCAAGGGCGGCCCTTCGGGGCGTCGGGCAGCGTTGGCGTATGGGCCCGATGTCTGGGAGGTCGTCAAGTTCCTTCGTGAGATCGATGAGCGAGGGCCGGCCGCGGTGGCGGCTGCGGCGGAGGTGTTCGCGGTTGACGTCAACCGGATCAGTAGTGTGATCAGCTACTACGGTGACCATCACGACGAGATCGACGCGGAGATTGCGGTCGCGGAAGAAGCGTCGGCACGCGCTGAGCATGCGTGGCGCATTCGGCAGCGGCTTATTGCATGAGTGCGCCGACGCCGGGACCAGTTGAATTAGCTCTGGATGAAATGTTCTCGCCAAAGATCGCCGATGTTTTGCGTGAGCGTGGCCGTACAGTTATTGCTGTTGTTGAGCGGGTCGATCTGCGCGCTGTGACGGACGATGATCTGTATGCTTGGGCTGCAGCTGAACGATGCTGGCTGTTG
This sequence comes from Protofrankia sp. CiP3, assembly GCF_917627345.1. Classification (NCBI taxonomy): domain Bacteria; kingdom Bacillati; phylum Actinomycetota; class Actinomycetes; order Frankiales; family Frankiaceae; genus Protofrankia; species Protofrankia sp. CiP3. The sequence goes on from NZ_CAKJTM010000060.1 coordinate 14,381, forward strand.
ACCGAGAATGTCAAGGATTTTCGTCCGATCATGCTTCGGACCCTACAGGCCGGCGGTGCTGCTGCCGGCTTGCTCTTCGCCAGCAGCCGAACCTTCCCCCGCTCACGGCAAAATCCTGGTCCACTCATCGAAGCCATCCATGCATGGCTTGCGAAGGGGCCGCCGGCACCGCCACTGATTGAGGACTGGCTCTTCCCTGTACAACAGTAAGCGACTGGGCCCCGTGATCCGTATGAGTGGCCGACTTAGAGCGCCCTATTGCCGGGCGCTCTTACGCGGGTGAAGGAGAATTTTGTCTGCCTGAACTGTGCTGATGCACGTCGGTGGGCGTTCGGCCAAGGCGATCGACGACGGGGAGGTCTGGCCAGCGTTCACCGGTATCCTGGTCCGGGACGGCTACGCCCACCTGACCGGGGCGGTGCACGCTTGATGCGGAGCACACCTGCTCAGAGATCTGCCGTGTCGTGCGGCAATCGTACGTCAGACCTTGACCACCATGACCCGATCTCCGCAGAGCAGCCGCATGTCCTCCTCGTCCGAGGTAAAAACGGCGGCGTCACCGTGTTCCCTGCGCGCGACAGCGGCGAGCGCGGCGTCAATGGCGTATTTATGGCCATGGAGACCAGCCTCCGCCAGCAGGCCGATGGCCTCATCGGCGATCTCCCGAGTCACGGACGCCACCGCAATTTTCGATAGAGTCCACCGCCAAGCACCGCGGTTCACCCGCTTGTGATAGGCCCCGATCAGCGTCATGGAGGTGGTCACAACCCGGATCCCGGAGCGGTCAGCATCTTTGAGTCGCGCGCCCATACGCCGTTCGCCGCGAACGGCCTGCGCAAGAGCTTCACTATCCAGGAGATACACCAGTTCCGGCATCAACTCGCCGTGCGGGCAGGCATCGATGACGGCATGGGACGGGCCTTACGTTCGGCATGACGGCGCTGGATCTCATGACGTTCGGCCTCGGCCCCGGCAAGCTCTTCTCCGGTGACCTCGCCGTATTCCGACTCCCACCAGCCAACAAATTCATGCAGGTGGTCCCGTTCCCGCTGCCGCTCCATGGCCTGCGTGACATATCGACTGAAACCGCCGGCGCCGACTTCGGCACGGATCTCCTCGGCCAGTTCCTCGGGTAGCGTTACCGTATATTTTTTTGTTGCCATACCGTTTACCATACCATTCGGGGTGCCGAGCCAGACGGCTGGTGCTGGACAGCGAGTTCGGCGCGTATGCGCGCCCGCTCGCCTGATGCCCGTGTCCTTCCGGGCAACACTGGTTGCCCTGCCGGGCGCCTGCGGGCCTCTGGCGCGTGTCCGCGGGTCACCACAGGGTGGAGGCGTCGCACGTTGACGGCGGGAGGAACATGCACGCCAGGGAGCCTCATCCTGAGTCAGCCGCCCGGACGGGCCGGCCACGGGCCTCCCGATCGTCACCGTCGGGTCCGCCCCACGCGGCCGGTCCTGAGGCGGTGCTGGCGCTGCAGCGCACGGTCGGCAACGCCGCGGTATCGGCGATGCTGCAGGGTTTTCAGGATCGTGGCGATGGCTCCCGCCACGTTTCCCCACCGCGACCGGAAAACGTCCAACGCTCCCCGGTTCACAATGTCCTGCGCTCGCCCGGGCAGCCGCTCGCCGAGCCGGTACGCGCCGACCTGGAAGCCAGGCTGAACGCGGACTTCTCCGATGTGCGGGTCCACACCGATGCCGCCGCCCACGAGTCCGCCGTCTCCGTTCAGGCGCATGCGTACACCTCCGGTTCACACGTGGTCTTCCAGCGGGGCCGGTATGACACCTCGTCCGCGGCTGGCCGCCGGATGCTGGCGCACGAACTCACCCACGTTGTCCAGCAGCGCAACGGGCCGGTCGAGGGCACCCCGACCGCCGAAGGCTACTCACTCAGTCACCCTGACGACCGGGACGAACGCGTGGCCGAGCAGACGGCCATCGCCGCCGTGTCCGGTCCGGCGCCGGACCAGAACCTCCAGCGCCGGACCAAGCCCTCCGCGCGAGGACAGCGGCCAGCGGCGGGCGAGGCCGGTCAGATCGTCCAGCGCAGGGTGGGGTTCGAGTTCGAGGACAACACATGGCGGCCATGGCGGCGGATCCGGGCTGAGCACGGCACGATGCGCCGGTTCCGGAACATCGTGCCCGCAATAGACGACGACCAGGTAAGTCCGGTTGAACGGCACGCGGTCCTACATAACGGCACCGACTTCCGGCTCGAGGCGGACGACACGCCAGGGCCGCTGGTGAGCAATATCGAGTTTGTCACGGAGCCGTTCGAGGAGACCCCCGCAGGTATGGCGGCGCTGGATCGGGCGTTGGCCGAGATGAAAGCGATCATGGTCCGGCTGCGGGCGTTTACCGGACGCCCCGGCCCGACGGTGGTGGAGGGTGGACCGCCGTACCCGCTGCCCGTGAGGGACTACAAGGAGCACTTCGTCCGCCACGAGCAGCACGGCTTGTCGGGGTCGGGCGGGTTGGTGGCCAGGGACACGCTGCTCTCCGGCGGGTCGCGGGACGGCCGGTTCAAGATGCAGGCCACGTCGGGAGTTCCGCTCACCGACCTGTCCGCGGTCATGGAGCGGCTGGGGCGGGACGTACCGGGCGAGACCCCCCAGCAGACCCAGGAGCGCCGTGCGGACCGGGCCACGATCTACCCGCCGGATGACAGCCCGGAGTTCCTCCGGGTCCAGGGCCGGGCGCCGAACCTCGCCCGGCAGGTGGTCGCTCAGATGCAGCAGGACCCGAACTACGCCACCGCGCTGGCCGCCAGCACCGGCGAACTGACCGGTTTCCTCGCTGCGGTCATGCTGAGCATGAAGCTGCTCCGCCGGCCGCCGGGCCGGAACCTGGGGGTGAAGGCCCGGCTGCCCCTCATGCCCCGCAACAGCTTCGCCCAGATGTTCGGGGCCCTGCCCGCCGCACAGCAGGACGCGATTCGCAACGACCCGTTGGTACTCGTCAACGCGGTCCTCGCCGTGTCGAACGCGAACCCGCTCCTGCAGGGTGGCGGGGACCAAGGGCTCGCCCCGGCCTCCGCGCTGATCGCCCCCAACCCGGGCCGGGTCACCGGGGTTGACCAGCACGGAGCGCCGGTGCGCGCCCCGTCTGCGGCTTTCGAGCAGGCGCTGGCGACGGTCACCATCCAGGACTGGCTCACGGGTATCCCGGCCGGTCAGGATTACCTGCTACCACAGCACATGCAGCAGTGGCTCGCCAGCCGCCCCGGGGTCTCCGATCAGGCTCAGGGGGAAGCGGTCGAGGCGCTGGAGAGCTTCGGTTCGGCCGGGACCCCCGACACTCGGGACGGGGGGACGACCCTCCCGCTTTTCGAGAACCGCGCGATCTCTCCTCGAACTGATCGCAACAATCTCACGATCGACCAGGCCGCCACCAACGCCCGGTTTCTGTTGGACTTCTTCACCAGGATCCGTAACGGTCAGTGATCCGGCTGGCCGTCATGGTGCCAAGAGCGGGAACAGAAAATATCCGTGCCGGAAACATGAGCCAGGACAAATCAATGCGGACGGCATCGGAACGAATGGGGAGGAGAGGTCCTTGCGTGCGTACGAGCAGCCGCCGCGCAGGTCGGAGGCGCCGGATGGGAGCCGGTCTCCGCGGCGGGCCGGTGACCGTCCGATGGTCCCGGCGGCGCCCCTCGTAGCTGCTGCTGGCGGCCCGAGTTCTGTGGCCGGGTTGCTGGCCCTCCAACGCGTCGCGGGCAACGCTGCGGTGGCGCGCCTGTTCGAATCCGGCCGGCACGTCCGCGACGACTCGGGCGGGCACGATCAGGTGGTGCCGCGCGACACCGGGCAGCCGGACCCGGTGCAGCGGTCGGCGGTACACGATGTGGTGCGTTCGGCTGGCCGGCCCCTTGCGGGGGGCCTGCGCGCGGAGATGGAGGCCCGGCTGGGCGCGGACTTCTCGGACGTGCGGCTGCATACTGATGCAGCTGGCCACACGGCAGCCGAGTCGGTGCGGGCCGAGGCATTCACGTCCGGTTCGCACATCGCGTTCCGGCACGGCGGGTTCGATCCTTCCACGGTTGCGGGCAAGCACACGCTGGCCCATGAACTGACCCACGTGGTGCAGCAACGTTCCGGGCCGGTGGCGGGTACCGACGTGGGCGACGGGCTGCGCGTGTCCGACCCGTCCGACCGCTACGAGCGCGAGGCCGAGGCCACCGCCACCCGGGTCATGGCCGCCGAGCCCGGCAGGGCCACCCGGCCCGAGGCGGCTGGCCACCCCACGCCCGCGTCTCCAGCAGCGGATTCCAGCGCCACCGTCCAGCGGTGGGTGTGGGTGGCCGGCGCCCGGGTCGACCCCGCCGACCCCGACCTCGTCGATGACCGGATGCACACGCTCGCTGGAGACAACCTTGTGCACGACTACGAGGACTGGGAAGAGTTCGGGGACCATGCGACGGGGAACACCGATCATCTCGGCAACCTGCCGCTGTCAAGCCCAGAAGCCGGCACCTGGGTGCGATTCACCCAGCGCGGTATGAACGTGCTGGGTGAGGATCACACCAAGGTCACGCTGGAACACGTCATGGAGGCGGTGGGCTCGACGAGTTTCATCTACGAGCCGTTCGCGGTCGACGAGATGCCCGAGGGCTCGGCGATGAAGGCCGCGTACGAAGCGGAGCAGCGGGAACGTTTCGAGCGTTTCGGTGTCGGCGACGTCGCGGACAAACGGCAGTTCGGTGCCGAGTCACTCTTCCCGAAGATGGGTTTCGGTCTGGATATTCTCCTGCCGTACCTGCGTGGCGAAAAAGATATGACCGACCTGAAATCCGGCAGCTATGTGGGGCAGCCAGTTCAGCGATACCTGAAGATTGCCTGGGCACACGCCAAGGACGAGCTCGCTCGTGCGGAGGATCTACGCAGGCAGAAACAGCCGGTGCCGCCGGTGCTGGCAGAGCTGGCACAGGTGGTCAAGGACAACATGAGCAAACTCGACCCATTCATCACCGGACTGTCGACCGATGGGTACCTGGGCGACGCGCTTGATGGCTCGAACAAACCTAAGAAGACTGCGGAACCTGCGCGAAATACACTGGGCGGGGTAATTCCCGCACTCAAATCGAAGAAGCAGGCGCTACAAGCGTTTGTCCCCAAATTCCTGAACGCGATGCGGGAGCGCGCCAGGACGGACAACGGCCTGAGGGAGGATGAGCGGGACAGCCTAGATCAGATGCCGAGGAACAAAGACGGAAATATGTTCAACAGGTGGCGCGACATGCATTTCGCGCACGCCGTCAGCGCCGCCGCCGCCCGCGGTGTCCGCTACGCGGGAGTAGGAAACAACCACCTCACGGTACTCGTCGATAATAACCTTTTGCCCCCGAACAGCAGCCATTACGATATGTCCGCCGGTGACCTCGGGCGGTTCGTTTCGAAGACCGAGAGGCTTCGCAACGAAGCGACGGCGGGGACGGCGGGGCCGTGACCGAAAATGATCAGAAAAGATACCCCAACGTCCGGGCCCGGCTCCGGCGTACCAGACAGGCACCCGGGATTCCGGCCCTCGAGGTCTCGATGGTGATCTGGCTCAGCGGTGCCCGGTTCCGCGTTCGGGACGACAATGGCCGAGGGTACGCCGACATCGTGGACGACGTCGCAGTGCCGCGTGGCTTCGGGGCGCTGCCGCGCACCATCGAAGGGTTCATGGACGCCCAGGATGCCGCCCGGCGTCCGGCCCGAGGCCCGACCGAGTTCTACGGGGACGCGGGGACCGGCGAGGCGATCGTGCACCCGGCCGGCCGCGACCCGTGGACAGCCGATATCCGTGCGCTCGCCCCGGTCGCCGAGCAGCTCCTGACCGGAGGGCGGGAGGCGACGCTGCGGCCGGTGGGCGAGGCGACACAGCTCGGTCGCCGCTGCCGGGAGTACCGCTTCTCGATCGAGGATGACGAGGCGGGAATCGCGTACCGCAGCGAGGTCCGGTGGCTCGCCGCCGCACCGTTTCTGTTGCTGCGGGAGGTCTGGGACGCGCAGCACACCGGCCTGTACGCGCGGATCGAAGTCGTCGAGTTGGCGGAAGGCGTAGTCACCGAAGCGGAGCTGCGCCCCTGAACAGGGGCCGCATCCCCAACATCAAGGTGAGACTTCCGACCGCCTCCTCGAACAGATCTTCGCCGCGGCCGAGCAGCCGGCGGCCGGTACAGCACCAGCTCCAAGGGATCGCGGCTCTGCCGCGGCTGGAGCGTGATGAGCGGATCTCTGGGAGGCCTCTCGCCACTCCGGCAGGGCCTGTGGAACAAGGTCGAAAAACAGGTACGAGAAGACCGGGTGACCCGCGCGTCGCGTCCATCCGGGCACCCCGGTCGTGCCCTCGGCGCCGGCCCGCGTGACCGTTTGCGGGGACGCCCCGATCGACAAGGCTTCAGCTGGATCACACAGGAAAAGGAGCGTCCATGCCGTCGTACCTGTCCCCGGGCGTATACGTGGAGGAGGTCCAGAGCGGCTCCCGCCCTATCGAGGGGGTGGGCACCGCGGTGGCGGCCTTCCTGGGCTTCGCCGAGAAGGGGCCGTTCCACACCCCGACCCTGGTGACCAACTGGAGCCAGTACCTCCAGACCTACGGGGGCATGGTCGAGGGGGCCTATCTCCCGCACGCCGTGTACGGCTATCTCGCCAACGGCGGCGGCAACTGCTACGTCGTGCGGGTGGGCGACCCAACCAGCAGCCGCCCCACCGACAGAGCGGAGCCGAAGGCCGAACTGGCCGGTGCACCGGCCGCGCTCGGCACCTTCAAGGTCGCCGCGCTGCCCGCCGCGGCGGCGGCCGGGGAGATCTCTGTCGAGGTCGCCGACCCGGACGGTGAGGCCGCCGGGGATGACCGCTTCAAGCTGCTCGTACGCCAGGCAGGCAGAGTGGTGGAGACCTTCGACGTCTCGTTCAAGAAAAGCGCCAAGAACTACGTCGTCAGCCAGGTACGGGAGCACTCCAAGCTCATCACTGTCGAAGAGGCGGCCCCGGCGAACGCGCTGGCGCGCCCAGCCAAGCAGACCGTGACGCTGCCCGCGCCCCCCATGCCTCCCGCGCCCGCCGCCGCGACGCCGGCCCGGTTGTCGCCCAACGAGTACGTGGGCGACGCCGATGCGCGTACCGGCTTCGGCGGGCTGGAGAGCATCGACGACATCACGATGGTCGCGGTGCCCGACCTGATGAGCGCGTACCAGCAGCGGCTGATAACGGCCGAGGAGGTCAAGACGGTACAGCTCGCGGTCATCGCGCACTGCGAGCAGATGGGTGACCGGATGGCGATCCTTGATCCACTGCCCGACATGACGGCCCGGCAGGTGTATACCTGGCGGCGGGACACGGCCGGTTACGACTCCAAGTACGCCGCTCTGTACTACCCATGGATCAAGGTCTTTGACCCGGCGAGCGGGCAGAACCGGTTCATGCCGCCGAGCGGGCACATCGCCGGCCTGTGGTCGCGCAGCGACACCGAGCGCGGGGTGCACAAGGCGCCGGCCAACGAGGTGGTGCGCGGCGCGGTCGAGCTGCAGAACAACGTCACCAAGGGGGAGCAGGACCTGTTGAACCCGGCCGGTGTCAACTGCCTGCGGACGTTCCCGGGCCGTGGCCTCCGGGTGTGGGGCGCGCGCACGCTGTCGTCGGACCCCGCGTGGCGGTACATCAACGTTCGGCGACTGTTCAACTACCTGGAGGAGTCGATCCTGCTGGGGACCCAGTGGGTGGTCTTCGAACCGAACGATGAACGACTGTGGGGCACCATTCGCCGCAACATCGCGGCCTTCCTGATAGAGGAGTGGCGGCGCGGGGCGCTTTTCGGGAGCTCGCCCGACGAGGCGTTCTACGTCAAGTGTGACCGTGAGACCAACCCGCCGGAGGCAGTCGATCGCGGTCAGGTGGTCTGCGAGATCGGCCTCTGCCCGGTCAAGCCGGCCGAGTTCGTCATCTTCCGGCTGTCGCAGTTCTCCGACAGCACCAGCCTCGTCAGCGAATGACCCGAAGGGCGGTAACGATCCGTGGCCAGCGGTGACAGTTTCATTGTCCACACGTTCCAGGTGGAGTTGGGCAAGGCCCGCGTGGAGTCGGTCCAGGAGGTCAGCGGGCTGACCGTGGAACTGGACGCCATCGAGGTCAACCAGGTGACCCCGACCGGGCAGTACATCATCCGCAAGCTGCCCGGCGCCCGTAAGGGGGGCGAGGTGACGATCACCCGCGGCCTGGACAAGAGCAGTGCGTTCACCGAATGGATCAAGGATACATTCGAGAAAGGGGCTGTCAACACGGCCCGCCAGAACATCAGCATTGTGCTCACCGACAGCCAGAGCAGCCAGCAGCGGCGCTTCGACCTGAAGAACGCCTGGGTGAGCAAGTGGGAGGGGCCGAGCCTGAAGGCCGGTGAGGCGTCGGTCGCCACCGAGAAGATCACCGTGGTGTATGAAGACATCACGACGTCATGAGACGGCGAAGTGTGTCCGCTGGGGCCCTCGGCGCGCTCGCTGAGGTTCCCAGCGGCCCCGACGACGGTCTGGTGCCGGAGCGGGTTTCGTCGGCGCCCGCGCGCCAGCGGTTGCAGACCGAGTTCACGTTCGAACTACCCCGCGGGTACGTCGACGCGGAGGGCAGGCTGCACCAGGACGGCAGCATGCGACTGGCCACTGCCCGGGACGAGCTGACGCCTCTGATCGACCTGCGGGTGAAGCAGAACTCGGCATACCTGTCGGTTGTGCTGCTCAGCCTGGTTATCACAAGGCTCGGCACGATCACCGACGTACGGGCCGAGACGGTCGAGCAGCTTTTCGCCTCGGACCTGGCGTTCCTGCAGGACTTCTACCGGCGGATCAACGCGGAGGGCCATACCCGCGCCGCCGTGACCTGCCCCGCGTGCGACTCGGCGTTCGAGGTGGACATCGCCGGTGGTCCCCTGGGGGAATCGTGACGTACGCGACCGACCGGCTCTACGAGGAGGTCGCGTACGTCGCCTACCACTTCCACTGGTCGAGGGACGACATCCTCGATCTCACGCACGCGGAGCGACTCCGCTACGTGGGCGAGATCGCCCGCATCAACACACGGATCAACGAGGGTGAGTGACCCAGCGTGGGCCTGCTCGATCGACTGCTCCGACGGCGCTCGGCGGCGGCTGTACCGGTGGGGACCGGGCAGGCCGGGGCGCCGTCCGAGCCGTCCGAGCCGTCCGGATCCGCGGACCCGGGCTGGCGATGGCTGCCGCTGCTGCGGCGGACCGTCGGTGAGCAGGATCTCCTCACCGATCCGGACGGGTTCCGGGACCGGTTGAGCACCTGGCAGGATCCGACTTTTCGTACCGCCCCCGGGCACCTGGTCAACCCGCAGGCGCCCGCCGGCCTCGGGTACGGTCTGCTGCGCCCCGCCACGCCCGTATCGGGCGGGCGGACCGCTGTCGGGCCGTTGGTGCAGCGCCTGCCGCTGGCCGCGCCGAGCCCGCTGCCGTCCGAGTCGCGGTCCGAACCGGAACCATCCCCCGAACTGCTGCCCGGGTCGGGCGACGATTCCGCCGGCCGTATCGAGCGGGCTGGCCCCGCCGTCCACCCCCACCCGGCCCGGGCGGCATCGGCGTCCCCGGCAGCCACGACAGCCACGGCAGTCAACGCCCGGCGCTCGGTACGCCCGCCCGGCCGGAGGCTGACTGTGGCCCGGGTGGTGCAGCCGGCGCGGCGGCTCCCCGCCGCACCTGCGCCATCGTCACGGGCAACCCTGGCCGGGCCCGGCCAGGTGGCGCCGGCACCACCTCCCGCCGAGAGCGGCGTCCAGCGTCCTACCGTTACTAATGAGCCTCAGCTCGGCTTCACCGCCGATACCCTTCCTGCTGATGTCCGTCCCACCGGGGGCCATGAGCCGGCGTTGACGCCGCGGTCACCGGTCGATCCGGGGTCACCCGCCGGGGCAGCCCCGCGCCGGGGTAGCCGGATCGGCCTCGGCGAGCCACTGCCGATGGTGCCACCCACCGCGCGCCGGAGCGGCGGGCAGCCCGGTGCGCGGTCGCTCCCGGAGGCCACATCATCCGGACCTCGGCCTGCTGAGCCGGTGGTACAGCGCATCGCCGTACCTGGGGCTGAGGGTGTGGCTCTGGCCGGGCCGGGGCGGCAGCAGGAGCCCGGTCCGGGTGATGCGCCTGATCGTGATCATGGACGGGTGCTGGTGTCGCAGGCGCGCCAGTCTGGTGCGTCGGCCAGCGGTGCAGTCACGGGTGCGGCTGCGGCTACCGGGGTGTCGTCAGGTGGGGTGCCGAATCCGGCGGTCCCGCGGGATCCGATGGTTTCGCGGGGTGGGGAACCGTCTGCGGTTCAGCGGGCTGTGAATGGTTCTGTGGCCGCTCCGGGGCCTGGTCGGCCGGTGGTCCCGATGCCTGGCGCGGGGTCCGCTGGGCTGGTGGGGAGCGCTGAACGGTCGATGGGCATGTCGGGTGTGTCTCCGTCGCCGGCCACAGCAGTGCCGGATGGTACAGCAGCGCCGGATGGTATGGAGCGGTTGCCGGTCACCGATCGGGTCGTGCATGGTCCCGGTGGCCAGGAGCATGCTGCTGGCCGGGCCGCGGGTTCTGCTGGCCGTCGGGAGCACGGCACGGACCGGCCTGTTCAGCGTACGGGTGTGCCCGGCCAGCCGGGACGGGTTTCCGGCGCCGAGGTCGCCGTTGTCCGTGCGGCCCCGGCTGGGCCGCTGTGGCAGCAGGAGTCCGGGTCGGGCGGTGTGGCCGATCCTGGACAGGTTGCATCATCCGGACCTCGGCGTGCTGAGCCGGTGGTACAGCGCATCGCCGTACCCGGGGCCGAGGGTGTGGCTCGGCCCGGCCCGGGGCGGCAGCAGGAGTCCGGGTCGGGCGGTGTGGCCGATCCGGGGCCGGTGTCGAAGGCAGGCCCGTCTGGTGCGTTGGCCAGTGGTGCGAGCACGGGTGTGGCTGTGGTGAGCGGGGTGCTGTCAGGTGGGGCGAATCCGACGGTCCTGCGGGATCCGATGGTCCCGCAGGGTGGGGAACCGCCTGTGGTTCAGCGGGCTGTGGATGGTGCTGGAGCCCTTCCGGGGCTGGGCCGGCCGATTGCTATGCCGGCAACACCGGTCACAGCGGCGGCGGACGGTGTGGGGCAGTTGCCGGTTGCCGATCGGGCCGTACATGGTCCTGGTGGCCAGGAGCATGCTGCTGGCCGGGCCGCGGGTTCTGCTGGCGGTCGGGAGCACGGCACGGACCGGCCTGTCCAGCGCACGGGTGTGCCCGGCCAGCCGGAACGGGTCTCCGGCGCCGGGAGCGCTCTACAACAGACACCGACGCCCGGTTTGGGCGCCGGCACGCTGACGGCCACACCGCCGGACACGAGAGTCCCTATCCCCGCGGCCCGGATCCTTGTCCAGCGGAGGGCCGACGTACCCCTTGGCGCGCTGTCCGGGCCTTGGGGGTTGCCATCGGCCGGGGAACGGTCGCTGGCCGGCGTCAGCCGTGCGAACGGAACGTCGCCGTCCGGGCCAGCGCTTGCTTCCCCGCCGGCTGCCCATATGGTCCAGACACTCGCCGCACGCCCGATGCGCCCGGTCGTCGCAGCCGACAAAATCACTGGGGTCGGCGGGACCGGCGGTGTACGAACAGGGAGGAGGGTGGCGCGGCCGGAGTCCGCACAGCCGGTACAGCGGACCGCGGCACCGGCACGCCCGGTATCCGCGGGCTTGCCGCCGTACGGCACGCCCCTGCCGACGGTGCGCCATGTGGCACCCACCGGCGGCGGCTCTCAGGTATCCAGCGGCGGGAACCGACCCGGCGCCGCAGCGCCCACCACAGCATCGGCGCCTGTCCCACGTTTCTCCGGGAGTACGCCACGCACGACGGCGGCGGCGCCCATGCGCGGTGCGCCAGCGCCGGTGCAGCGCCGGTCAGCGATAACGGCATTACCGGCGTCGTCGCCGTCACGGCCGTCAACCCCATCATCCGTGTCATCCGCGGGCTCCGAGGCCCGGCCGGAACAGGGTGCTGCCGGCATCGACATTGACGAGTTGATCAACCGGTTCGATCGGAGGCATCTTGATCATCTTGCTCATCGGCTGGTCGAACCGCTCGGGCGTTTGCTACGCGCCGAGGTCCGGCTCGGACGTGAACGCACCGGCCGCCTGTTGGACGGCGGCCGGTAAGCGGACACACCGGTGAACGAACACAACGGCATCACATGGAAGGACGAGTATGGCAAGCGTCGATCCCGGCACAGCGGTCCACTTCCGCCTGAAGATCGACGGTATCAACCTGGGTGACTGGAACAGCTGCGACGGGCTCGGCTGCCAGGTGGAGGTCGAGGAGCACCAGGAGGGCGGCAACAACGGCTTCGTCTGGCAGCTACCGTCACGGATTCGCTACCAGAACGTGACGCTGGCCCGTCCCCTCACACCGGATACGGCCAAGGTGGCGCAGTTCCTGGCCAAACTGCCCAGAGGTGTCAAACGTGGGACGGCACAGATCGCCGCGCTGCGGCCGGACCTGGCGATGCTGGTGCAGTGGGGGCTCGCCGACGTCGTCCTCGTGCGCTGGTCGGGGCCGTCGTTCGATCCGGCCCGCTCCGAGGTGGCCACGGAGAGCATCGAACTGGCGTATCACGGCTTCCTGGAGGTGGGCAGTTGATCGCGCCAGCCGGCAAGGTGGCGGCGTTCCTGCAGCGGTACCAGCCGCCGACCAACGGCGGCAGCCGGCCGGGTGGGCCGCTGGGTGGGCCCATCACATTCATGTTCAACCCGAACCAGCTCACCCTGACCAAGTCGGCGACCTGGATCCCGCACATCGTGCGGGGCGCGGAGGAGACCGGCATCCCGGAGTTCAGCGGTTCCGGGCCGCGAACGTTGAGCCTTGAGATCTTCCTTGACGTCACCGACACCCACAGCCGCACCGTGCAGCAGCGCGTCGACGAGTTACTGACCTGCTGTGTGCCCACAGCGGCGAGCATCGCGGCCAAGGCGCCGTCACCGCCATGGGTGAAGTTCGCCTGGGGCCAGTTCCAGACGGTGTCCTTCTACGCATACGTCAGCCAGGTCAGCGCCGCGTGCACGCTGTTCGACGGCAACGGTACGCCGCTGCGGGCGAACTGCTCGCTGAGCTTGTCCGAGATCAGTGGCAACACGCCCGGTCAGAATCCCACCTCCGGAAGCCGGTCGGCGCGCCGGGTGCACCGGGTGGTGGACGGCGACTCGTTGCCGCTGCTGGCACACAGCGAGTACGGCGATCCGACGATCTGGCGGGTGATCGCGGAAGCCAACGGAATCGACGACCCGATGCGGCTGCCGCCCGGCATGGAACTGCTGCTGCCGGCCGCCGACGAGCTGCCGGCCGGCAGCTAGAACAGCACAGGTAGGGAGCACAGTGTCGGACGGCAACTACACCAATTACCTCATCGTCGGCGTACCCGGGCCGCTGCCGAAGGAATGGGAGACCCGCCTGGTACACGCGGCCATTGAGGACAGCTCGAACCTGCCCGCCGCGGCGACGCTGCGCTACCGCGACCATAAGAGCCAACTGTTGGGCAAGCTCAGCATCACCATCGGTTCGCGACTCACCGCCGCGGTCCGGGCTGGCGACACGACGAGCCCGGTCCCGTTGTTCACCGGCGAGGTCGTCACGCTGGAGACGGAGTTCGACGGTACCGGCACGTTCACCACGATCCGTGCGCTGGATATGTCGCACCGGCTGATGCGCGGCCGGCAGGTGGCCACCTACACCGGCAAGGCGTCGGACATCGCCCGCGACGTGGCGCGGAAAGCCGGCCTGCCGATCGGGAAAATCGACCCCACCAGCACCGTCTACGAGATGGTGACCCAGCCGAACACCACGGACTGGGAGTTCCTCAAGATGCTCGCCGCCGACAACGACGCCGAGGTCGCCATGGTCGATGGCACGTTCGTGTTCCGGAAGCCGGTGCGCGCCGCGACAGCCCCCGGCACCGGTACGCCGGCCCGCCAGAGCGACGTAGTGGTGCAGATGAACGAGAACCTGCTCGCCGTGCGCTCCACGGTCACCTCGGTCGGTCAGCTCTCGCGGGTGGAGGTACGCGGCTGGGACGTCAGGCGCAAGAAGGACCTGGTGTCCGAGGTGAAGGCGGACACCAGCGCCGAGCTGCAACTCGGCCTCACCCCGGCGCAGGTGGCGCAGCCGTTCGGCGATGCGGAACTGCTCGTCACCGACGTGCCATACCGCACCGCAGCCGAGGTCAAGGCGGTCGCCACGGCACTTGCCTCGGACGTGGCGTCGGCGTTCGCGGAGCTGGAGGTCGGCATCCGCGGCAATCCGCGGATGCGCGCCGGGGTACCGATCACGCTGGCGGACGTCGGCCCGCCGTTCGAGGGCAAGTACACGATCACATCGAGCCGGCACGTGTTCGGGCCGGGCCGGTTCTACGAGACGTGGCTGACCGTCAGCGGCCGTCAGGACCGGTCGCCGTACGGGCTGGCGGCCGGCGCCTCCGCCCCGGCCCGCGGGATGCGCGTGCCCGGTCTCGCGATCGGCATCGTGACCAGCACCAGCGCCGGCCAGGGCCGCGACCGTGACCATCCCGAGCGCTGTGACCAGGGCTGGGTGAAGCTGCGGTTCCCGTGGTTGACCGGGCTGGGCGACTCCCGGAAGAAGGGCTATGAGACTGACTGGGTACGGACGGTGCAGTTCGGTGGTGTGCACGGTGGCGGCGTGTTCAGCCCTGAGATCAACGATGAGGTCCTGGTCGGGTTCGAGCAGGGGCTGCTGGACCGCCCGTATGTCATCGGGGGCCTGTACAACGGCGTCGACAAGCCGTCGCCACACGACGGGCCGCTGATCGACCCGAGGGACGGTGCGGTGACCCGCCGCTCGTTCGCCTCCCGCACGGGTCACCGGCTGGAACTGCTCGACCCGCCGCTGTCCAGCCCGAGCGCCGTACGTGGGGTGCGGCTGCGCACCGGCAACAACAAGCTGGTGATCGAGCTCGACCAGCAGAAGACGGCGGTGACCATCAACAGCGACGGCACCGTGGCCATCGAGGCGAGAAGGCAGGTGACGATACAGGGCAACGGCATCACGCTCGACGCCGGAGCCGGCGAGCTGAGCCTGACCGGCCGGTCGGTGTCGGTGCAGGGCAGGGCCAATGTCGAGGTCAAGGCCCCGATAGTACGGATCAACTGACGTGTCGCGCGGCGAAGGAGACGAATGGAGAGGGAGGTACGCCCATGCCACCGGCCGCCCGGATCAACGACCAGATCAGCCATCTGGCCACGCCCGTGACGCCGGGGCCCCCGAACGGCACCGTCGGCGTGCCGGGCGGAGCGGCCGTACCCGGGCTGCCCGCCAACGTCGGCGGGCCGCTGCTCGGCGTGCCGAGCGTGCGGATCGGCGGACTACCAGCCGCAGTCATCGGCAGCCTGTGCATGTGCGCGATACACGCGGAGCTCGGTCCGGGCAACGTGGTGCTGTCCCCGATGCCGCCACCGGTGACCGGCATCGTGCTCATCGGAGGCTTCCCCGCCGCGCGCAAGGGCGACCGGATCACCTGTCAGGCGACCATCAGCACCGGCGCTCCCAACGTGATCATCGGAGGCTAGCTCGGTGGCGGAGCAGTTCATCGGGGCGGGCTGGGCGTTCCCGCTGCGTACCGACGCGACCGGGAGCGTGGCCCTGGTGGCCCGCGAGCGTGAGATCGTCGAAGCGATCCGGCTCATTCTCGGAACCGCACCGGGGGAACGCCCGATGCGGCCGGAGTTCGGGTGCGGCATCCACGACTACGTGTTCGCCCCTGCCGACGAGAACACCGCCGGGCAGATCGCGTTCGAGGTGCGCGCCGCCCTGGAGCGGTGGGAGCCGCGTATCGACGTCCGTGACGTGCTGGTCGACTTCGACGCGGAGGAGGCCGGCACGCTGTACATCGACATCCGCTACGTCATCCGCGGCACGAACGACCCACGCAACCTGGTCTTCCCGTTCTATGTGATCCCCTCCCACGACGAGCCGGTTGAGGAAAGTACCACCTGATGCCCCTTCCCGCCCCGAACCTCGACGACCGCCGGTTCCAGCAGCTCGTCGACGAGGCCAAGCGCTTCGTCCAGCAACGCTGTCCAGAGTGGAGCGACCACAACGTCTCCGATCCCGGCGTCACGCTGATCGAGGTGTTCGCACACATGGTCGACCAGCTGCTGTACCGGCTCAACCGGGTACCGGACCGCACCTACCTGGCCTTCCTGGACCTGATCGGGGTCACGCTGTTCCCGCCGACCGCGGCCCGTGCCGACGTCACGTTCTGGCTGTCGGCCCCGCAGGCCCAGCCGGTCGTGCTGCGCGCCGGAACAGAGGTCGCGACGGTACGTACGGAGACCGAGGAGGCGGTTATCTTCACCACCTCGGCTGACCTCACGATCGTGCCGTGCGCGTTGACCCAGCTACGCACCCAACCTGTCGAGGGCCGCGGCGCCGACCACACTGGCGACCTGCTCGACGGCCGTGACATCGCCTGCTTCTCGGCCAGCCCGGCCGTCGGTGACGCGATGCTGGTCGGGCTGTCCGCGGCCGTGCCGTCGTGCGCGGCCGTGCTGCGCCTGGACAGCAGGGTCGAGGGCATCGGCGTCGACCCGCGGCAGCCGCCGCTGGTCTGGGAGGCATGGGACGGCACGGACTGGGCCGGCTGCGAGGTCGACCAGGACGAAACCGGCGGGTTGAACAAGCCGGGTGACGTTGTCCTGCATGTGCCCGCCGCGCACACCGCGTCGGTGATCGCCGGCCGGCGCGCCGGTTGGCTGCGCTGCCGCGTCGTGCCCGCCGAGGCGGGGCAGCCGTTCTACTCGGCGTCGCCGACCGTCCGGGCCGCCGAAGCGTTCACCATCGGCGGTACGGTCGACGCCGTCCACGCCGAGGCCGTGTTCGCAGAGGTGCTGGGCGAGTCCGAGGGAGTGCCCGGGCAGCGGTTCACAGTGGCCCGCCCGCCGGTGATCCCCGACGACGAGCCGTTCGTGGTCGAGGTCTCCGACGGTGACGGCTGGCAGGAGTGGACCGAGGTCGACGCGTTCGGCACATCCGGGCCGGACGACCGGCACGTGGCGCTTGACCGCACCGCGGGCGAGGTGTCCTTCGGGCCCGCCGTCCGGCAGCCGGACGGCTCGCTGCGCCGCTACGGGGCGCTGCCGCCCACGGGCGCCCAGCTGCGGGTACGCCGCTACCGCACCGGTGGCGGGCGGCAGGGCAACGTGGCCCGCGGGGCGCTGTCGGTGCTGCGCAGCTCGGTCCCCTACATCGCCAGCGTGGACAACCGCGAGGCGGCGGCCGGCGGCGTCGACGGCGAGACCGTGGACAGCGCCAAGATGCGCGGGCCGGTGCAGCTACGCGCCCAGGACCGGGCGGTGACCGCGCACGACTACGAAATGATCGCCCGGCAGGCGAGCCCGTCCGCGGCGCGTGTCCGATGCCTGCCCGCCGGTGACGGCGCCGAGAGCGGCGGGGTACGGGTGCTGGTCGTGCCGGAGGTGGTGGCTGACGAGGGTGAGCGGCTGCGCTTCGAGCAGCTCGTACCATCCGCCGACATGCTTGCGACGATCGCTGGGAACCTGGACCGGCGGCGTCTGATCGGTGCCCGGCTGGTCGTGGAGCCGCCGTACTACCAGGGCGTCACCGTTGTGGCCCGGCTGGTCGCCCGGCTCGGTGTCCCCGCTGCCCGGCTGCAGGCGGACGCGCTCGCGGCCCTGTACGCGTACCTCAACCCGCTGCGCGGCGGGCCCGATGCGATGGGCTGGCCGTTCGGCCGGCCGGTGCACGCGGGCGAGGTGATCGGTGTGCTGCACCGCCTGCCCGGGACCGAGATGGTGGAGGAGCTGCGCCTGTTCCCGGCCGATCCGCTGACCGGGCTGCGCGGCGACCCGGTGACCCGCATCGACCTGGACCGGTATGCGCTCGTCTTCTCCTACGAACACCAGGTCCGCGTCGACGAGGGCTGACCCTGCCCCGGGCGGGCGGGGGCGGCACCGTCAAAACACGAAGGGATGGGCCCCATGCGCAGAGCAGTCGAAGGGCTGGCCACACCACATCCGCTGGGCCGGCAGCTACCCGCGATCTACGCCGCCGACGACTTCGCGCAGCGACTGCTCGCCGCACTCGACACCGTCGTCGCGCCGGTGCACGTCACGCTGGACAACCTGTGGGCATACCTTGATCCACAGCTTGCCCCGGCCGACTTCGTCGACTGGCTCGGCGGTTGGGTGGCCGCCGACGCGGCCATCGACGCGCCCGCCGCGCGCCGCGAGGCCGTACGCCGTGCGGTGGAGCTCCATCGGGTACGCGGCACCGGACAGGGCCTCGCCGAGCAGGTGCGGATGGCGTTCGGCGTGACAGCTGAGGTCGTCGACAGCGGGGGAACCACCTGGTCGCTGACCCCCGGCGCGGAGCTGCCCGGGTCACCGGAGCCGTCGATGACCGTACGGGTACATCCGACCGGCGGGAATCCCGTGCCGGCCGCGCGGCTCCGGGAATTGATCGAGGCTAACCGTCCCGCGCACGTGACGTACACGGTGGAGATCATGTCGGCCGCGCCCGGGAACACGGCACCTGCCGACCCGCGGTGAGTACGCCGCGGGCGGGTCCAGAGCGAGCCCCGGGCCTGCTGGAACATCGGAAGGACGAGTGTGGCTGAGGCCGTCTGCGAGCAGTGCGGCTCCCCGGTGCGGGACGGCGAGCCGTTCTGCGGAAACTGCGGGGCGTTCCTCGAGTGGGACAGGGAACCGACGCCGACGGGGCAGGCTGCGGCGGCCCACCCCCAGCCGGTGGCTGGGCCGCCCGCCGCGCCAGGGGCCGAGGCGCCATCCGCGCCGGCTGTGATCCCGGCTGCGGCACCGCCCGCGCCGCCAGCC
>NZ_CAKJTM010000061.1:0-3960 GCF_917627345.1 Protofrankia sp. CiP3
ATCGTTCCAACGACAAACCCGGCCAGCGGTCCGCCGGCCGGGTTGGGGATGCATACTGCGCGCTCGGAGGGACTCGAACCCCCAACCTCTTGATCCGTAGCCCTCGGCGAACCGTCCACGCATGTCCACTGCTGTCCGCCGGTGCAGGTCACAGGCCTGGCACCGTCCACCGACGTCCATGGCCGTCTACTCCCGTTGCAGTACAACTGCAGTACGGCGGCTCCAGATGCGGACGTCACAGAACGTGCCTAATCCTGATCCACAAATCAAGAGGCGCAGGCACCTGGTCTGCCGGCCCGGCGGCAGTCCCTGACAATCGCTCCCGTGCTCCGCCTTCCGGCTGCCGCGGCTCGATGCTTCCCGCCGTAACGGATACGGCGAGCGTCCAAGGGCGGCACTAACGGGCTTGAGAACGAGCAAATAGCTGTAGCGCCCCGTTTTGACACCCGCATCCTCCCAGGTCAGGGGCACCTTCCCGTCACCGGGGTAGCCCTGCCACATAGATCAAGAATCTACGGTGTGAACAGCCGAGGCCAATGCACATAGGGTTCATGCAACATCCTCTCTTGTGCGACGCGTTTCCTCCGGCTAAGCTCAGCTTGGGACTTAAGATCGTTTCTCGCGACGTCGGTCTCATGCCTCGGGACGAGGGCATGAGAGTTTTCGTTGGAGCGCGAACCTAAGGCCAGCGGCTCATACTCGAGGGTTCGCCTCCCGGCGTGGCGAGCGTTTCGTTGCGCGAAGTTAGCGCTGCGTTCCGCTGGTTCCCGCTCGTTCCTGTCGTCGGCGGGTAGACGCCCCGACGGTAGCCGGGTGCCGCTGGGGCATGGTTGGAGCGCCGTGTCGCCCGTCTCTGTCTTTGTGCTGCTTGCAGCCGGAATCTTGCCGCCAATCTGTAGCCTAGTTGCGTGGCTCGCATATTTGCACTTCCTTCGATTTCTCGTACGGCAAGTTCCTGCGGATCCGGAATGGGCGGAACGAGCGGATAAGGCGGCCAGCGTCTACTGGCGATCGAAGGGAGATCCCCGCGTTGGTTGATGGTTGATCCGTCGGCGCGACTGCTACTTCACTCGTCGCAGGCCGCAAAATGGCGAGGACGACCCGCAGCAGATTAAGAGTCACGTTCGTGATGTCCGTAGAGGTCCGCTGACGTTCGCCAGCTCGGGTCGGCGGGCCTCGGTCGTGCGTGGGCATCCGCCGTCGTCCGCCCGTGTTGCTGTCAGCGGTTGCTGTCAGCCCGGGCACCGGAGATCGTCGGTGGGGCTGGCCGGGCCGGGGCATCATCGGGGTTCCGGGGCCGTGGCTGTCTGACACGCGAGGGCGCGTTTGTCCTGGCCAGCCCGTGTGGCTGCCCTGCGGGGCTGGGCGCGGGAGAGGGATGGCAGTGTGCGACGATTCCGGGACGTTCCGCACGAGCAGGGGGTAGAGATGGCTGACGAGCCGTGGGTGGAGTTGTCGGACGCGATCGGGGCGGTGCGCCGCGAGTTAGCAACGGCGCGGCTGGCGGGTGCCGGGGAGCCGGTGCGATTCGGCTTGGGGCCGGTGGAGTTGGAGTTCGCGCTGGAGGTCACGCAGAACGGTCAGGGTGAAGCGGGCGTGCGGTTGGGCGTTGTGACGCTGGGCGGTAAGGGCGGCCGGTCGTCGGGGACGACGCACCGGTTGACGGTGACGTTGCACCCGCTGGACAGTGCCGGTGGTCCGCTGGAAGTCGCTGACGAGGACTGACCGCCATGGCAGCCGGGGTGGGCTACGGCCAGGTGATGGAGATCCGGGCGGTGACCGCATCGGGGACGACCGCGTCGGGATCGGGGTATCGGATCGGGGGGCGGTTGGTCCTGACCGCAGCGCACGTGGTGTTCAACACGGATGGGACAGCCCGCCGGGATGTTGCGGTGCAGTCGGTCTCCGAAGACGGGTGTGTGCCGGGCCGGGTGGTGTGGCCAGCGCGGCGCGGTGACATCGATGCCGCGCTGATCGAGATTGATGGTGGGGTGGAGCCGGCGGGGTGTCGGCCGGTGCGCTGGGGGCGGCTGACCGGGCAGGCCGGACGGGTGGCCTGTGAGGCGTTGGGGTTCCCGCGGGTCGTCAAGGATCTCACGACAGGGGACCGGGAGGTCGAGCACCTGACCGGCCGGGTCCATCCGGGGAGTGGACTACGGGCGGGCCGGTATGCGCTGGTCGTGGACGGGGTGCCGCCGCTGCCCCCGGCGAACGCGGTAGCGAAGTCGCCGTGGGCGGGGATGTCGGGGGCGGCGGTGTTCGCCGGGGGTCTGTTGATCGGGCTGGTGGCCCTGGATGATCCCCGGTTCGCGCACAGCCGGCTGACGGTGGTGCCGGCCGCGGTGATCGTGGCTGCGGCGGGGTTCACCGACCAGGTGGGGTCGACGGGCCGGCTGCCGGTGGCGTCGGTGGAGCTGGCGGGGTTGTTTCCGGCTCCGGTGCCGGTTCCGGCGCGGCTGCCGTCGCCGGCGACGTTGTTGCAGCCGCGGTGGGAAGTGGTCCCGTTTGATGGCCGGGAGGGGCTGCGGACGCGGCTGGCCGGTTGGTGTGCGGAGCCGGCGGAGGTGTCGGTGTGGCTGGTGCACGGTCCGGGTGGGCAGGGCAAGACTCGGCTCGCCCGGCAGGTCTGCGCCGAACGGGAAGCAGCGGGCTGGGTCACGGGGTTGATCCGCAAACCGGTGTCCGTGGACCGGGACGAGGGGGACGCGGCGTTCGATGAGGCGCTGGGCCGGATCGCTGATAGCCAGGTGCCGGTGCTGCTCGCGGTCGACTATGCCGAGACCCGGGTGGCGACGATCGGGAAGATCCTGGAGGGGTTCCGGCAGGCCGGTGCGGCCGGCCGGTTGCGTCTGCTGCTGCTGGCGCGGTCGGCGGGCCGCTGGTGGACCGATCGACTCAGTGATGATCTGGACCGTCTGCTGGTTCCCGCGCATGCCGAGTACCTGGATGTGTTGGACGCCGGGGAGACGGACCGGCCGGGCCGGTTCCGGGATGCGGTGACCGCTCTGGCGGGCTGGCTTCCTCGGGTTGATCCGGCGGTGGACTGGACGGCCGTGGCCGCAGCGGTGCGCGTGACACCGCCCGTCCTGGCCGGGGAGCGGTTCCGGTCGGTGTTCGCGGTCCACATGGCCGGGTTAGCCGCGTTGCTGGAACAGGGCCGCAGCCCACATCCCGGCGGCGGGGCCGTGGCGATCGAGGACCGCATTCTGGCTCACGAGGCCGACTACTGGGAGCGGTTCGCCCGCACCCGTGGTCTGCCCTACGAGCCGGCCACGTTGCGCTCGACGGTGGTTACCGCGACGTTGTGCGGGGCTGCGGACGAGCCGGAGGCGATCGCCACGATTGGCCGGGTGCCGTTGCTCGACGGCATCCGGAAGGATTCGGATCGCCGCCTTGCGGTCGCGTCCTGGCTCCATGAGCTCCATCCCGCCGAAACCGGCGGTGGGTCGGGGGCGGCGTATTGGGCGGGGGTGGCACCCGACCGGCTCGCCGAACACCTGGTCGCGGTCGATCTTGCCGCGGACAGGCATGAGCTGGCGGGCCGGGTTCTCGCGGATGCTTCGCCTGGTCAGGCGGTCCAGGCGCTGACCGTGCTCATGCGCGCCCGGGTCCATCAGCCGGGTGCGTCTGATGAGGCACGCCGGCTCGTCCGCGCCTACCCCGGTCTGCTCGGCGCTGCCGCGCTGATCGTGGCCCAGCAAGTCGATGATCCGTCGGTGCTCCTCACCGCTGTTGCGGAGGTTGTGCCTCGTCTGACTGTTGAGCAGGTTCGATTGTTGGTGTATGTGCTCCCGGAGCGGAGCCTGATCCTCGACGATCTTGCCATGAAGATCACTACCCGTGCTGTTGATCTTTTGCGGGGATGTGCCGTCGCCGATCCCGACGCTGTCCTCCCCGACCTGGCCGGGTCGCTGAACAACCTGTCGGGGCGGCTGGCGAGCCTGGGTCGGCGGGAGGAGG
>NZ_CAKJTM010000061.1:4307-11132 GCF_917627345.1 Protofrankia sp. CiP3
GGGAGGAGGCCCTGGCCGCTGAACAAGAACGAGACGCAATCCTCAGGGACATCAACAGACGGGACTACGAGCCGAGGGGAGACGCCCACACGGTAAACGCGCGTATGTCGATGACGTGGCGCCAACCTACTCCGTAATCGGAGACGCCGACGCTGACGAGTCGTAGAGCCTCGTCATGCCTCCGTTGGGAGCGGCAGCGATCGACCGGTTACCTTGTTCCCTGGATGGATCTGCGCGGCGTGGGGTGGCGACGCGCCCGGTGAGCACGGCCGGCAGGCCGCGCGCAGCCGGTTGCGGGGCGCGACCCGGCGCCGCGCTCTTGATCCTAAAACGAGGAATTCGGCAGTCTGCGGGGTATGTGGCTATGTGCTCGACTTGTGGTGGTGGCGCCATGCGGTGCAGCGGTCCACGTAGGCGGGTAGGTGGGTGCGGGCGAACTCGTCGGGGCTCCATGGTTCGGCGGGGAGGAAGTCGGTGGGGTTGGTGCAGGCGTAGGTCCATGCGTGGCGGCCGTGGTCCAGGGGGATGCGGGTCAGGGTGTAGATGTCGGCTTCGAAGGCGTCGAGGGTTTCCCGCTCCGCCTGGGTGAGGTCGTTGAACAGGTGCCCGGTGGCGGTGGTGGTCGGGTCGGGGATAAGACCAGGGTAGATCCGTTCCGGCAGAGCGATGACGCGCCATCCGGTGACCGTGACTGGGACGCGGTGGGGGTCGCGGTCGATAAGAACGTGGAGGACGTCAGGGAAGAGGAGGCTTCCGTAGACGAACAGGGGCGCCGGGTCCGCCGATGCGGGGGCCAGCCGGCCAGAGCTGGGTGAGTTGGTGTGGGGTGAGGGGCTGGGCGTAGGTGGCACGGAAGACCTTCCCCACGGTGGCGGTGTCGGCGGTGTCGGCGAGGGAAACGAACCAGTCGATGCCGGCGGGGTAGGCCCACAGGTAGCTCCGTAGCTGGGGGTCGTTACCGCGGTCGGTGAGGATGTCGGCGATGGTGGCCGTGGTCCAGAACGGGACGCGGGTGCGGGCGTGTTCGGCGCACTCGGTGGCAGGCCTACCGGTGTTGATGGCTTGGTGCAGCTCGGCGCGGACGAGTTGTAGGTAGTGGTCGAGGCGGACCCGGGCCGTGACGGCGGTGTCGTTGGGGACGATGAACAACGGCATGGCCTGGGCGATGCCTTCCAACAGCACTTGATACGGCGCGTGGACCGCCAGCAGACGGGGCCACGGCACGTCGGTCCGGCGGGCGGTGGCGGTGTAGCTGGCGCTTTGCAGGGCATGGCCGAGAATTTCGTGGAGGGCGAACTGGCGGATGCGTACCGTGGTGAAGGCGGCGTTGCGGAGGTTGAGCCGAAGCCGTGCGTGCTGGCCGGTGCCGTCGAGCCAGTAGGCCCAGTAGGCGTCAACGTCCGCAGTTGTGATCTCCAGGGTGTACGGGGCGTCGGTGTCGGCAAGGGCGCGGACGGCGGGCTCTGCCTCGGTGGCGGCGGCCCGGATCATCTCGGGTGCGTCAGTGATGTCGACCGGGCCTTCGGTCTCGCGGAGCTGGCGGTCGGTGGTGGCGTCCCACGACACGCCAAGATCGGCCAGGGCTGCACGGGCGCGGTCACCGATGGCGGTCACGTACTCGTCGGGCCATCCGGCCGCGGGGCATCCCTGGGTGGCGGTCAGGTAGTCGTCGAACGGGGGGCGTTCACCGAGGAGCGCGCCGAGATAGACCAGATGCGCGCGGAGCTGTTCGGCGCACACCTGGTCGCCTTCATCGTCGGCCTGTGCGGACAACGCGGAAAGCGCGTTGTGGACGTCCACACGGCTGGGGGCGGCCGTCACCGGGTCCGATGTGGGCGCGCAGTCGAAATCGATGATCGGGGCTGCCTGGCGTGCGGTCTCGTGGGCGTCCCAGGCTCGGAGTGTCTGTTCGATGTCGTCACGGAGTCGCATGGGTGGTGTCCCATCGCAGCGTCACGAACTGGTTTGGCCGGAGGTTCCGCCGGGTCAGCTCGATGACGACGCCGGTTTCGTCGCGGGAGAAGGACAGGCCGTCGGTCGCGGAGATCTCCGAGCCGTCCGGCCGGTCCTCGGTCGCCGTGCACCGGGTTAATGCTGTGACGCCTTGGTGGCGAAGCCGGATCGTGAGAGTGCCGGTCGGGCGGACGATCGACTGTCGCCAGTAGTGGTCGTAGACGAACCGTCCGCCGGTGCTCCGGTAGCCGACGATCGCGGTCTCTCCCGGTTGGATCGCGGGGAAGACCTGGCAGGCGAACCGGGCGTTGAGCGTGGTGTCGTGGATGCGCTGGACGATGATGTTCCGGTTGGGGGAGGGCAGGGCTTCGAGCTGTAACGGGCCGGTGGTGGTCTCGAACCACAGTTCCCGGTTCAACCGGGTGAACGGTGTGGCTGTGGCGTTGTAGAGCTCGTGCCGGTAGGTCAGGGTTGCCCATCCGTCTTCGGCAACGTCGATGTCGATGGTCAGGCTGCGGTCCTCGACGTCACCGACTGTCTCACCGGCCGGTGGGGTCATGCTGGCCGTGCTCGTCGTGCCGGCGGCGGGTTGGGCGGGGACAGCCAGGCTGGTGGGTGATGCCGCCGATACCGGGTCCGAGACGGTTGCGGGCTGCGTGTTCTCCCACGGGCGTGGGGCGAGGCGGAAGTAGGTGCCGGGGATGCGTAAGGCGTCGGCGATGCGCTGGACGAGGTCCAGCGAGGTGATCCGGGTCTCGCCGCTCATGACCCGGCTGACCCGGCTTTGTGTCAGCCCCGGTACCGGGGAGGACACGCGGTCCTGGCTGGCGCCGTCGTACTTGCGCATCAGACGAAAGATCGTCTGAAAGTCCAGGATCTCGCAGGCGGCGCGGAACTCGTCCCGGGCAAGAAGTTCGGGCGAGACGATGTAGGGAGGAGCGGGCTGGGCCATCCGCCACATCTCCTCGGTACGGGCCGACTGCCAGGTCAGCAGGTGGTCAAGGTCGTTATGCAGAGATTAGTGCCACTATGCCATCGTGGTATGGGTCGTTCGCCGCTGGTGGGATGGTGTGGCGCTCGGCTGGCTCTCGTCAGCTGCTCGGCAGGCGGTGACCGGTCCGGATTCCATGCACACCGTACATTGCCATCGTGACGTTTCGTGATGCGTCAGGTGCGGGTGAGGCTGCTGTGCAGGTCACCCCGCCCCGTGTTCGCGTAGAGCCGGGCTCCGCGGGGCGGGGTGGCATCCCGGACGCGAGCGGACGAGACGAGAGGGACGGCACATGCCATTGCGCATACCGAGACAGACCAGGATGGATCATCGAGGCGGGCCTGGGGGCTCGCGATGAGCTGGATAAGCGGCTCCTGCCAGACGCCCGAGCAACCCGGGGTAGGCCTGCTGCCGTGGGGCGCGAACGCCTGGGCGCTGGCCGTCCCCGCCGACTCCTCGGCCCAGGCGCTGGCTGCTGCGGCGGCGGAGATGCCGGCGGGCCTGCGGTTTACCGAAGTCCATGGAGATGTTGACGTCATGCTCGTCTATGAAGCGTCGGGTGTGCGGCTGGACCGGCGGCAGGTGCCCGGGGTATTCCTGCGGGCCATGCTCGAACTGGACCCGGCGTTGGTCGGGGAGGGCAACGGGCGGCGATGGATGACCGAGGGGGAACGGGCCGCATATGCGGCGGGGAAAGCCGATGTCGCTGATGCGCTGCGGCGGCAGCTGATTGGTCAGCTGCCTGCCCGCGCCGGGAGCCATTCTCTGCCAGGCTGATATCTCGGAACGTTCCACGGGCCGGACCTCGCCGCGAGGTCCGGCCCTTTGTCGTCTCAGGACGGTGGCCGGCTGCTCGACCGGGTGACGGCCTGTTCGATGGCGGCGAGTCTGGTCATGGCCTCGGTCATGCGTTCGTCCAGGCGAGCCAGGATGGCGAGGATCTCCTGACCGGGGGGTTCGTGTGTCTTGTCGTCTCCGGTTGGTGTGCTGGATATCAGGATGTGTATCAGGTGGTCGTCGGGCCAGCCCAACGCGCGGGCGATCGCGGTCAAGGTCTTGTTCTGCACGCGGCGGCCGGCGCCGTGTTGAAGTTCGCGCAGGGTCGACACGGACACCCCTGACGCGCGGGCAAGGTCTTGTTGTCCGATGCGGCGGCGGGCCATCCGGTCGTTGAGTGCTACGGCGACGGCTGTCCAGTCCTCGCCGTCCGCTGGACCTCTCGTCCGGTATATCGGCGGGGTTTTCCGGTCAGCCATGCGTGCATATTAGCGGCCTGTGCGGGAGCGCTACCGGTATAGCCGCGCGTCATATCACCATGGCATGAAACGATGCGGCACGCATGATGGCCATGCTACCGGTATATACAACGCCGGGCTGGCGGTTGATGCGCGCTTGGTGAGCGGTGGATTGTGTTTCTCGTCAGCCGGAACGCACCGATGGTTCCGGGGTCAACAAGACGAGTGGAGGTGGCGTGATGGCGGTTCCCGGGCGTATTCCGGTGCGTTTTGAGGACGTGTTCCCGCACGGCGCGTTCGTGCTGGGTGTGGAGCCTGCGAACGACTACGACAAGGTGAAGGCGAAGGCGCCGGATGTGCAGGCGCGGGACAAGGACACCGGCGAGCGGGTGTGGGCGGTGCGGGTCCTCGACGCGGACCCGGCGGCACGGAAGTCCGAACTGAAGGTGAAGATTCTCGGCGAGGTGGCGCCGGTGCTCCCGGACCCGATGCCGGGCACGCCGTTCCGGCCGGCGCTGTTTGAGGGGCTGCTCGTGGTGCCCTATGTGGACGCCAACGGGCGGGTGGCGTTCTCTCTGCGGGCGGCGGCGATGCGTCCGGTTGGTTCGGTGGCCTCGGCGCGGCGTCCCGGTCCGGCGGTGGCGGCGTGAGTGGGCTCGACGCGGACGGGCTGCGCTCCTCGACCCAGCTGGGGCTGAGCGTGGGCGCGGACTGGTTGGTTCGCTGCCACATCTGCCCGGACAAGCCGCCGGTCCTCACGGTCCATGTGGGTCAGACGCGGCTTTCTGTCTCGCCGGCTGGTGGCGCGGTGACCGCCGACCAGGTTGAGTTCGCGTATGCGCTGCTGGGCGCGGTGAACGATTACCTCGTCGAATGCGAACGGTTCCGGTTCGCCGCTCAGGACGCGGCTGAATTGCCACGGGATCTCGCCGCGTAGTAGTTGTCGCGTGGTTTTGTTTCCGGCAGGTGGCCCGGAATCGTCGGCTCTGACAGGCGGTTCCGGGCCTGCCTCCGCGGCTTTCCTTGTTTCTTCCTGATCCTGGTTTCGTGTGCTCTGAAACAGGTGGTATGTGTCATGTCCAGAATTAACGGTGACCGGGGAATACCCCGGATTCCGTCCCGGGCCGACACGGTCCGTGTCCCGCTGTGGATGCTGCTTGTCGGACTGGCCGGCAAGATATGCGCCCACGTGCTGGTCTTTCTCGTGCGGCATCCGGTGCCGGTCGGTCTGCTTCTCGCCGTGCTCGTGGTGCGCCAGCGGTTCGGCCTGGCCGGGCTGGGGCTGGGCGTTGCCGGCCTGGTCCTGGTGGCGGTGCTGTGGCGGCTGGCCCATCGTCGGTCGTTTGGCTGGCTGGTCCGGTGGGTGTGGGGGCGGTGGCGGCTGCTGGTCGTGTATCGGTGGCGGTGGCGGCCGGTGATGGTGCATACCGGTCTGGCGATTCGGATGCCGACGTCGAACGCCGAGCGGGTCTCCTTCGCGGAGACGTTCCCGCGGATTCGTCAGGTCCGCTGCGATCGGTGGGCGGACCGGTTGCGGGTGGAGCTGCTCTACGGGCAGACCCCGGAGCAGTGGGCGGAGCAGGCCGAAGCCCTGCGCCATGCCTTCCGTGCCCGCGCCTGCCGGGTGCGTCCGGATCGGAAGGTGGGGTTCGTCTGGGTGGAGTTCACCCGCCGGGACTCCCTCGCCGGCCCTGTCCCGCCGGTCGATCTGGACGGTCCGGATGCGGATGGAGATGGCGGGGATGATGACGGCTCGCCGGTGGATCTGTCGGGGCTGCCGGTGGGCCGCCGTGAGGACGGCGACCTGTGGCGGCTCCCGGTCCGCGGCGCGCATGTGCTGGTGGCGGGGGCGACCGGGTCGGGGAAGGGCTCGGTCATCTGGTCGACGATCCGCGGCCTTGGCCCGGCGGTCCGCGCCGGTCTGGTCGAACTCTGGGTGTGTGATCCGAAAGGGGGGATGGAACTCGCGTTCGGGCAGGGGATGTTCACCCGGTTCGCGACCGACACCGACAGTATCGCTGTCCTGCTCGACAATGCCGTGTCGGTCATGCGGAAACGCGCGGCCCGGCTGCGCGGGGTGGCCCGGTTGCACACCCCGACTGTCGGTGAACCGTTGATCGTAGTCATCGTTGATGAGCTTGCTTCGCTGACGGCGTATGTGACCGACCGGGAGCTGAAAAAGCAGCTCGCGGCATCCCTGCCGCTGCTGCTGTCCCAGGGCCGGGCACCCGGGGTGGTCGTGGTCGGGGCGGTGCAGGACCCGCGTAAAGAGGTGCTGCCGTTTCGGGATCTGTTCCCGGTCCGGGTGGCGCTACGGATGACCGACGCCGACCAGGTCGACCTCGTCCTCGGGGATGGTGCCCGGGAGCGTGGGGCGGTTGCCGACGCCATCCCGGACGACATGCCGGGGGTCGGTTATGTGCTGGCTGACGGGCAGGCCGACCCGGTCCGGGTGCGGGCCTGCTGGGTTGACGATGCGGAGATTGCCTGGATGGCGCAACGGTTCGCCCCGCCGGCCGGTGAGGTCTTCACCCTCGACGATCTCGCACAGGGGTGGACCCCGGATGTTGACGGCTGGGCCGCGTGACGGTGGGTCCGGACCGGTATGCCTCGGTGGTCATGTTGCCGGTCTGTGGCTGGTGCCGG
>NZ_CAKJTM010000061.1:11741-33159 GCF_917627345.1 Protofrankia sp. CiP3
GGGGCCACCCTGGCCTCGAAGTGCCCGTCGTGTGCGGAGCGGGCACGGAAGCTGCGGATGGCGCAGTGCCAGGCCGGGTGGCATCTCGACGACGAACCGCTACCCGACCCCGACCCGCCGACCGACGACGTGAAGACCCTGGTCCAGCTCCGGGCGGATCTTGAAGCCGTCCGGACGGATGCTGTGACCGGCCACGATGTGGAGCAGGTCGGCGAGGTCGACGATTTGATCTCGCAGGTGGACGCCGCGTTGAACGATCTCGGCGTGCGGGGCAAGAGCGCGCCGGACAGCCGGGACCGGCCCCGGCGGACCCGGTCGACGAAACGTCGGCAGGATGCCCCGGACCTGCCCCGGCTGCCGGTGGACCGGCGCACGGTCGGGCGGACGTTCACCGGATCGGACGGGACGGTGTGGCGGCCGTCGATGTTCCTCACGCTGACCTGTGACAGCTACGGCCGGGTGACCTCGGAGGGCACGCCGGTCGATCCGGAAGGCTACGACTACCGGCGGGCGGCCCGCGACGCGATCCATTTCCCGAAGCTGGTGGATCGGTTCTGGCAGAACCTGCGCCGGGCGGTGGGGTACGACGTCCAGTACTTCGCCTGCCTGGAACCGCAACGGCGCCTTGCCCCGCATCTGCATGCGGCGATGCGCGGGACGATCCCCCGGGTGCTGCTGCGGCATGTCGCGGCGGCGACCTACCACCAGGTGTGGTGGCCGGCGTGTGACCGGGCGATCTACAGCCCGGATCGGCTGCCGGTCTGGGACGAGCAGACCGGCAACTACCGCGACCCGGACTCGGGGGCATCGCTGCCGACCTGGGATGCGGCGCTGGACGCGATCGGGGAGGATGCCGAACCCGCCCATGTGGTCCGGTTCGGGGTGCAGGTCCGCGCAGACGGGGTGACGGCGAACAGCGCGAACACCGGCCGGTTGATCGGCTATCTGACCAAGTATCTGACCAAGTCGTTGGACGCCTGTCACGACGTCGCCACTGACGCGCAGCGGGCGCATGTCGACCGGCTCGCCGAGGCTCTGCGCTACGAGCCATGCGCGCCGACGTGTGCGAACTGGCTGCGCTACGGCGTCCAGCCGAAGAACCCCCGCGGCGGGCTCGTGCCCGGCCGGTGCCGGGGTAAGGCCCACCGGCGGGAAACCCTCGGTTTCGGCGGTCGCCGCGTGCTGGTTTCCCGGAAATGGTCGGGTAAGACCCTCACCGACCATCGGGAAGATCGTAAGACGTGGGTTCGGGAACAGCTCGCGATCCTCGGCCACACCGGAACCGACGACGCCGCCAGCGGCAGACCTGATCGCGTTGTCTGGCAGCTCCTCCGCCCCGGGGATCCAGCCGCTCCGCGTCGTGAACATCTCCTCCTGCGCGCGGTCGCGGATCGTCACCACTGGCGCGCCCAGTTGGACGCGGCTCGTGCGGCGCGCGGCGATCCCCACCCGGTTTCGGCAGCCGATCCCGGCATGCCCCGTGCGGCCTGAACCCTACTCGTGACGATCATAGGAGGGAGGAACTGTGCACACGCTTCTTCTCACCCCGGCTGAAGCGGCGGCTGAACTGCGGGTGAGTCGCGCGAAGCTCTATCAGTTGATGAAGGCGGGGCTGATCGACTCTGTGGTGATCGACCGGTCGCGACGGATACCGCGGGCGGCGCTCACCGCCTACGTCGATCGGCTCTGTGGGCGTGTTGGCGATGACAAGGCGGCGTGAATCAGTGATGGCGCGGGCTCCGCCGCGCTCACTTGCGGTTGTCGCCGGTTGTGTCGGGTCGATGTTCGGCAATCCAGCGCTCGACGTCCGCGGTTTCCCAGATCCGGCCGGCAGCGAGGTCGGCAACGGGCTTCGGGAACGTCGGGTCCTGCGCAAGCTGGCTCACCCGCTGCCGGCTGACCCCGAGTCGTTTTCCGATCTCTGCGGCGCCCATGAGGTGATGCACGACAGAAGAGTACTTGACGGTTGCCCAGTCCATCCCGCAGACTCGATACGAGCTAGGCAACCGTCAAGAAGACGGCGGTCCCGGTGGGTGCGTCAACACCACACCGGGACCTTGATCCCAACCCTTCATGCCAAGGGAGCGAGACCCATGCCCATCATTCCGCCTGACCATGGCCCGTGGCGCACCCCGTCCAACCAGCCGCCGTTCGTGACCGTGCAGCGGTCCGACGCCGGCGACTGGAAGGTCACCATTCGGCCGGGTGCCGATCCGGCCGACCTGCGCGCGGCGCTCGTCGCAGTGCCGGTAGACACGGTGTTCATCGAAGCCTTCGGCGATGTCGACATCACGCTGATCTTCCGGATGATTCCCGGGTCACCGGCGCTGCTGCCGCCGGGTATCGGTGACCCGCCGCGTATCCCTGCTATGCGCTGACCCACGCGGTTCGTCGCTTCTCCCCCATTTTTCTTCCGTTCCTCTGGTAGGCGCCTGATCTGTCGGGGGGCCGGACGGGTCCAGGGTCGGCGAAGCCGATCACATAGTGACGCGTCAGCGCCCTGGACGCGGCCGGTTCCCTGGCAGACCCTTCCGCGTCCAGAGGACCGGAACAGCCACGCCACATGACATGCGTATGCGGCGTTGTCCGGCGCATTTCCCGCCTCTTTATCTTCTCCGTTCGATTGTTCGGCAAGGAGTGATCTTTCGTGGTGTCTGAACCCGACGACGGGCCGCGCGCGGTGTCTGTGGTCGCGGCTTTGCATGCGCATCTTGAGCGTGCCGGCCGTGGTCAGGGCCGCTGGTTCGCGGATTCGACCGGGCATGAGGTGTTCGCCTGCGACATGGGTGACAGCCGGTACGGCTGCCCGTGGTGCGACCGGATCGCCTGGCCGGATGGTAACCCGTTGGATGGTGCCTGATGGCTGCGGGGAAGGGGAGCCGGCGGGGGAACAACGAGGGGTCGGCGTATCGGTACCGCAACGGCTGGGCCGGTCAGGTCAGCATGCCGGATGGCACGCGCAAGACCGTGTACGGCAAGACGAAAGAGGCCGTTGTTGACGAGATCCGCAAGGTGCGGCGGGCGATCGATGACGGCGTTCCGGTGGTGTCCACCCGGATGACGGTGGGGGAGTATCTCGATCAGTGGGTGACGGTGGTGCTGCCCTCCCGGGTGGTGGCGGGCACCCTGGCGGAATCAACCGCGGAGTCGTATGAGCTGCTGGTGCGGTTACACATCATCCCGGTGCTGGGTCGCCACGAACTGCGGAAGCTGTCGACAGCACACGTCCGGCAGCGGATGACCGCGAAGCTCACCGAACCGTCCGCGGCCGGTCTCGCCGCTCGCCAGCGACAGGAGGAGGAGAAAGCACGCCGGGCCGTGGAGAAGGAAGCGCGGAAGCACGCGGCCGGGGCCGATCGGCCACAGCGGCCCGGTGGGCGCACGCCTGGTCCGGCGAAGCGGGTTCCGACTCCCGCACCGAAGCCGATCAGGCCGCTGTCGGCGCGTAGTGTCCGCTATCTGGTGACGATTCTGCGGCTGGCGTTGAAGGACGCGGTCCGTGAGGAATTGCTGGTGCGGAACGTCGCGGAGCTGGTCCAGGCGCCGCGCAGGGATGATGCGCCGGTGCGGGCGCTGGGCGAGGTGGACGCGGGCCGGGTGCTGGCGGTGGCGCTGGTGGATCGGCTTGCCGGGCTGTGGATGGTCATGTTGGCGTTGGGGCTGCGCAAGGGGGAGGCGCTCGGGCTGCGCTGGGATGTGATTGATCTGGACGCGGGCACGGTGGTGATCCGGCGTAAGCAGCGGCGGCGGCTGGTCGGGGTGGATCCGGACACGGGCCGCAAGCGCTGGGAGTTGGTGGAAGATGAGCAGTTGAAGACTAGGGGGTCGAAGGCGACTCTCGCGCTGCCGGAGATGGTCGTGGTCGTGCTGCGTGAGCACAAGGCACGGCAGGATGCGGCGAGAGCGGCGGCGCCGGTCTGGCATGACGACGGGCTGGTGTTTACCACGTCTACGGGTCGGGGGATCCAGCCGCGGAACGTTAATCGCTGGTGGGACAGGGTTTGTGCGGCCGCGGATGTCCATCGAACACGTGTTCACGATTTGAGGCACACGTCGGCCACGCTGTTGTTCCGTGCCGGGGTGGACCTCAACGAGATCCGGGCGTTGCTTCGGCACACCCGCATTGCCACCACGGCGGACATCTACATCGATGTGTTGGAAGACGTCCGGCGTGGGACGGCGGCGAGTATGGACACCATCCTTGGCCGGTTGGCGTCGTCCACCCGCCCGGCTGTTACGGAATATGACGATGATACAGGTGGCGCTGGAGCGTTTGAAATGTGATCTTTATGGTTGGAGTATTTAGTTATTCCGAATCAACTATGATCGTGATCTAAATGCTCGTGTTAGCGCATCGCCAACGCGATCTGTAAGATCTCGCTCTCGATCCGAGAGGATAGCATCGATGTCAAGTTCGTCCATTGTGCTGTATCCTACTACACGCTGAAATGTCTTGATTTGCTCGGCGAGAGGAAGTTGTACGAGTGATTCACGAGCCTTACTTCTAAGCTCAGAAGAACTGGGGTTGTGTTGCAGGAGCTGTAGAGTTTCGTATACTTGATTTTGATATAACTGTGTGATCGTCAGAGTTGCTAGAGTGCCCAGCACGATTGCCATGCCCATAATAGCGGCTGCTAGTAAAAATCCTTCCAAGAGCGTAGCTGTAATGAGGGCGGCCGATCCTAGGGTCAGAATTATCAGGATAGGTCCAATTTGCGCTCCAAGCCAACGGCGTAGCGCTACAAATCGGCGACGCATTCTAGCTTCACTTCCTACGAGTAGAGGTCGACTCCTGCTATAAGCGCGGCTACCAGGAGAAAAATGGACATGGCGTTCGAGGCAAGTAGTCCACGATACTTGTACAGATTTCCTGTCGCGGGATCCGTTCCATACCATCTAACGTAATTTGGAATAATGGCTAAACCGATGACTAGGCATCCTAGGAGAATGCCAACCTGACTACTTTTCAGTTCGGCGCCATTTTTGAGTGCGAGAATTCCAAAGGCTAGGATGGCATTATTGATCCAGTCTGCCCACAGATCTGCGTCTTGCCACTCAAAAATATGCCCTGTGGATGCCGCGCTTGAATCTCGTCGGGCGGTAACAGTTAGTACGAGTTGTAGAATACTTGCTGCGAACATTACTGTAAGCGAAATAAGTATGCGTTGCCAGGTCAAGAATCCCCCATATTTCCGTTTTTACTATTTTGTTCTCCATATCCCGGTCGTGGCGCCAGGAGAACGCCGTCGGCGCGTCCCGCCGGCCTCTGTGCCGCAGGGTCTGGGAGGATAGTTCGGGGACTGGCCAAGCCATCCCTGCGACGGACACCGCCCCGACCCACGGCCGCGCACATGGACCAGCGGGGTGTGCCCGCGCCGCGCCTGCCCCCGCTGGTCACCTGCGGCGGCTGCGGGAGCCTGCCCGACCCCATCCTCGATGAGGATCCAGGCTCCTGTGGCTGCGGCGACTCTCTAATTACCCACGGCCACACTTCCTGCCGCCACCTCATCGCTGGCACTCCCGTCGCGTTCGACCAACCCGTCGGACGGGCAGCTGGTCCGTCGTCGGGATGGTGTGACGTCGTCCACCCGCCCGGCTGTTACGGAATGTGACGACGGTCGGGGTGGCGCCGAGGTGTCCGAGGGCTGATTGTTTCCAATTGCAGTACGAATTGCAGTACTGGCGATCACTGAACCATCAGGGGCACGGAACCATGACTGGCTCCGTGCCCCTGACCTGCCTCAACCGGCGCGCGCTCGGAGGGACTCGAACCCCCAGCCTCTTGATCCGTAGTCAAGTGCTCTATCCGTTGAGCTACGAGCGCCTGTCGGACCACCATAGCGGACCGACTGGGCAAGACTACAACACCAGCGGATGATCTCTGAGCGGGCATCAGTGCGGTGATGGTCGGTGCGGCTCGCCGGTCGCCGGCCGGTCATTATTGATCATTGATGTCATGGCCGCCAGCTGGTGCCACTGTGTCTGATCTGCCCGTCGAGCCCCTGTCTGAGGGGATGTGGCGGGCTGGAGCGTCTTTTACCCGTGGAAGGGCCGCGGGAATCTCGCTCGCCGCGGGCATCAGCCTCGGCTCTGTAGGCTGGCCTCTGGGTCCGCCTCTCGTCGGAGGTCTCACGGCGTTGGCAGGCCCGCAGACCGCGTTGCTCGTTGTGATCGCCCTGGCCATGACGGTCACGGTCCTGGTGTCTTCGCGGCCACGCTGTCCGGCTGGTTGTGGATGTCTGGATCATACGGTCATCTGATCGTGCGACGAGTTCGCGACTATTGATGGGGTATGTGACGGATGTATGACCAGGATTCGGGTGGGGTCTGTGCAGTCGGGTAATCTCCGTAGGTGATCAGGGTCGGCGAGAGGGGATTGAATGCTCGCGCCGCTGGCTGCTGACGATCCGCGCTCGGTTGGGCCGTACCGCCTGCATGGCCGGCTTGGTGAAGGCGGTATGGGGGTCGTCTACCAGGGTTTTGCCCCGGACGACACGCCGGTGGCGATCAAGTTCCCGCACCGCAACGTTGCCGCGGATCCCGAGTTCCGCGCGCGTTTTCGGCAGGAGGTCACGGCTGCCAGGCGGGTGCGTGGCACCTTCGTCGCCGAGGTGCTTGACGCGGACGTCGACGCTCCCCGGCCGTGGATGGCAACCGCCTATGTGGACGGTGTGAGCCTGGCGGACGCCGTGCGTCGGCGTGGCCGTCTGGACGGCACCGCGCTGATGAGTCTCGCCGTCGGCCTCGCGGAGGCCTTGGTCGTCATCCATGGCGCCGGGGTGGTGCACCGTGACCTCAAACCCGGGAACATCATTATGGCGTGGGACGGGCCGAAGGTCATCGACTTCGGTATTGCCCGGTTGTCCGATGCCACTGTGAACACGAAAACTGGTTTCAGTATCGGAACCGTCGCCTGGATGTCACCTGAGCAGCTATCCGGTGAACGCGCCGGACCCGCTGCCGACATCTTCGCCTGGGGCACCTGCGTCGCGTTCGCCGCGACTGGCCGGCATCCCTTTGCCGCTGAGACGCCGACCGCGTCGATGGCCAGGGTGCTCGGCGGTCCCCCCGATCTTGATGGCATTCCTGATCCGTTTGCCTCGGTGATCGCCAGGGCGCTGGCCAAAGCGCCTGCCGAGCGCCTCGCCGCCGCTGCCGTGGTGGCCGGTCTCACCGGCCAGCAGATACACGGCATCACCGAATCGGAGCGGATCGCGACGCGTCTCGTCCGTGGCGCGGACGTCCCACCGCCGGCACGCCAGTACGGGCACCCCCCAGCGACCCGTCGGGAAGCCCCGTGGCCGGGCTGGCAGACCCCGCCGCCACCAGGCGTGGGCGGCTACCCCGGCTCTTTGCCTGAGACGCCCCCGCCGGACGGCTGGCAGCGGTCAGCCCGCGAGGAACTGCTGACGCCGCAGCCAGCACCACCGGCCGCGGCGGAGGCGGAAGCGGCACCACCGGCCGCGACCGACCTGCGTCGCATTCTTGCCCCCCCGGGCCCGCCCCAACAGGGCTGGTTCGGCCGTTCCATGCCGATGTCGATGCCGATTCTGGCCGTCCTGCTGGTGGCAGCGCTCCTTGCGCTGATTCCCGCGGCGCTGCGGGTACCGGGGCTCTACCGGAACGGTGATTTGTGGGATGTTTTTGGCGAATTCGGGATCGCGTTTCTGGCGTTGCCGGTATCAATCATCGGTCTTGTGGCTGGAAACCGATGGGGTGGTTGGCGTGACTTCGCGGGTGGCTGCGTCGTCGGCCTGTCAGTGATGTCGCTGGCAGAACTCGGTTGGACTCATGAGATCATCCACCAGCCAACCCATGCGGGTTGGTGGATGATCGCGCTGGGTGCCGCGGTGGCTATGATCACCGTTTTTTCCTGGCGAGGCTGGACCGCTGGTTGGAGCTCGGGGCGCTGGACAGCCTTTGTCCTGTTGTCAGTCGGGCTGGGCGTCGTCATGTTCGCCCGGGCCTATCCACTGTGGAAATCCTATCTCCTTCCCGAGCAAAGCAGTCTGATCGGGGCATCTGTTGTCGGGGGGCTGCTGCTTCTTGCCAGTCTGCTGGTGCCGTCCGGAGGCCCGGCATTTCTCATCGCAGCGACGGCTGTCGGCGTCTGTGCGCTCGAGATGTTCCAGCCGGGACTCAGGATTTACATGGCGGACAGTTTTGCCGTGGCTATCGGGTTGATAGCGCTGGGTTTACTCTGCGATCGCCGGTTGGACCGTTTCTTTCTCTTCGCGGCGAGGGTCACAGTCGCGGTGGCGCTCCTGCGGGTGAAGGTGCCGCTGTTTCTGCCAGCGCGCTTTTTTGTCCCGCTTGGCGGCACCAGCCTGGATCTGCCAGATGTCCACGTCGCCGCGTTCGGGACGATCGCGGTGCTTGCGCTGTTCGGGACTCGCGCCGGCGGCCCGCTGCTGCCGATGCCGGGACCGTGGCAACCGCCGTCTTCCGTGCCCCCGCCGTACCGGGCCAACAGGCCGTACGGCTGACCGACCGTGAATCGAACCCTTCTCGCGGCGCGGCCTTGGCGCTTTTGCCCGGTGGCTCCGCGGTTTGGTACTCCGGCTACCGGCTGATGTTCCGGCTATCGGTGGCGAAGGCCCGACAGGAGCTCCCGTATCAGCGCCCCTGTCTCAGCCTGAATCTTCAGGCCGCTTCGCGGTGGCGTGATCACACGGTGCATTTCGCTGATCACGGCTTCGAGCGCTTTGCGGTCGTGTCGGGCGGCTACGGTGCGTAATAGGTCTTGCCAGAGGACCTCGGCGGTCGGCACAGCGCGCAGGCCGGTCCGGCATGCCGCGACGGCGGTCAGGGTGTCTCCATAGCCGAGCGTGAGCATGGCAAGTCGGTGGGCCACGTCCACAACCGCGGTCGTGGTCGCCGTCCTAATGGTGCTCGAGGTCAGCCAGCGGTAGCGCTGATCCGGCAGATTCGTCCATAAAGGACCGGTGACCAGCCGTAATGCGTTGCTGAGATTCTCTTCGGCATCGGCGTCCGGCTGCTTGGAGCGACGGGCGTAGGCGACGAACAGGTCCCAGTCGCACCGGAGGTCGTCCGCGAGCCGCCAGGATCCGTCGGCGCTGGCGGTGATGCGCGGACTGCCGCCGCTGCCTGGCCCAAGCCAGGCACGGGCGTGGTCGAGAGCCGCCATCACCACGTCGTCAGGTACGCCGTGCGGCCAGAGCGTCGTACTGAGGTCATGGATGGCTGTTCCGTCGCGATGCAGGGCGAGATAGATCACCAGCTCGGTCAGCAGGTCCCTGCGATCAGCCTCCAGCGGACCGGGAGCGTCGACGGTGACGGTCCCCAGAACACGGATCTCGGCTTCGCTCGGGCGGTAGAGGTCCACAGTCACAAACAGGGGTGTTCCTGGTCGAAGAACCAGCGCGGCCGAGGCGGGTGTACTCAGGTCAGGCAGGGGTGAAGGCGGGCTGGCAGGCGGCCCGGACCGGGGCAGCGTGTCATTTCCGGAGGCGCCGCCTGTGCGTGCTTCCCTGCCTGGGTCGAAGGTTTTTTGATCATTATTTTCCTGGTGCGGCCGGAGAGCGGGCGGTTCGATGCTTGCGCCGAGGGCCGTGTGATCGTGGGTTTTTCTGCGTGGGGGTTCCTCCTCACCTGATTGCTCCGGGATGCCTGGAAGCTCGCCCGGTGGGAGCAGATGGGGGCGCTGTGACTGAGGCCGCCGCGTCGGTGGCGTCGGTGATGTCGGATGCGGCGCCTGGATGGGTGTGTCATCCGGTCGCTTCTCGCCGGGCGGAAGAACGGGCGGCGGACGTCGGGCCACGGCTTCCCACATGGACACCTGCGCCAGCGCGTTCTGCGGAGTTCCAGCGGATTGGGCGGGCACAGCCTGGACCGGAAAGGACCGAGGTGGCGGGAGCGCCGGCAGGCCCGTGGCCGGGATCGTTCGGGATCCTGCGGACCCCGGGGTTGTCCCGCTTGCCGCCTCTTCCCCTCCTGCACCGGTATCGAGGGAATATGGCGGATTGAGCACCATGGCCCGTTCCCCTGGAGGTGACGGGGGCCTGGGCGGTGGGGTCGGTGGCGGCGTGGTTGCCGGTGGGGGCGGAGGCGGTATCGGCGGGATGGCCGGGATCGGCGCATGTCTGTGGCTGTCGGGCGCGCCAGGGGATGGCGTCTGCGGGCCGGAGCCGAGGGGGCGCATCCACCGCGGAATTTCCGGTACCCACGGGACGGGTGCCGGTGCCGGTGTCAGCTCTGGGCCGGGCGCCGACGTGGCCGCTGCTGAACCCCCGTCCACAGACCTGACCATTTCGGCGCTTGGAAGAGCCGCCGGCAGCGCGCGTGGCTCGGGGCCGGGCGTGTTCCAGGACGTTGAACCCGCATCAGGTTGGCTGAACATCTCCAGGATGGCCGCGTATTCGGGTGCTGACAACGTCAAGGCGTTGACGTCCAGCCCGAGGACACCCAAGGACAGCCTGCGCTCGGCGTCTACCGTGAAGCGCCAGCGGGTCGCGGCAGTGTCGCCTACTGTTATTACTCCGATGCCCTGGGTGCGTCCAGTGGCGAGAACCGACAGCCGCGCGACATCGTCGCCGGACGGAGGCTCGGGCAGCACCAGCAGGTCCGGCGCCCACAGCGCCTGGGTCCGCGCTGCTTGCCGGCCTCGCAGCGCCGCGTCGAAGGTGCTGTTCACATCGTTTCCATGACCGTTGTGCTCCCGCCCGCTGCCGGCCGGATCCCTCGTGCCGCCGGCCGCGCCACCGTGCCGTGAGCCGCGATCGGACAGTTCGCTCAGAACCTCGTCGAGACTGCTACTGGTTCGCAGCCTGTCCGGGACGATCGGCGCGGTGAGCTCAGGAAAGCCAATCATGTAGACGCGGAGGTCATCCGACCAGAGGTTCGTGGCAAGTTCCACCGCGATGGACACAACTGCTTCACGAGCCACGGCGGCATCCCCGACCAGGCTGATGATCCCTGGGGCGCCTTCGATGTCCACGAGAATCTGGGCGCCGTGGCCGTCCGTGCCAACCGTGGCGAGGCCCGGATAGGGTGCGGGCGTGCTCGCCGGAATCCCTGCGACAACACCCGCGGGCAGGCCGTCGGGCGTGTCCGCGAGCCGGTCGATGAGCCAGTGTCCCGGTATCTCGCCAACTCGCCATGGCGGCGGTGGCCCTTCAGGTTCGGCTGGCGCGATGTGAAGCAGCAGCGCGGAATCGCTGAGAGCCGCCGCGTACACCGGAGGCAGGGCACGACCGGCCTTGGTCAGCTCCGCGGAAAGCACCCGCAGCGCCTGGTCGACAAATCGGGCTGCCCCGACATCGGCGGCGAGGCGGAGCATGGTTTCGAAGTCATCGACCGCATCATCCGCGTTCCTCCGTGGCCGCCGTTCGGCAAGCGCCACCACCACTCCCGCGGCCAGCAGCGCGGAACCGGCAATCCCCCGTAAGGGCGTGATAACGCCCGCGGCAGCCATGACCCCGGTATCGACGTTCGCGGCCACTGCGGTACCGGAGCCTTCGGACTGGCTTTCACCGGCTGCAGCACCGGTCGCACCACCTGGCGAAACGCCCGGGGAACCACGGGAAGAGCCGAGAGATGCCGCGTCATCGGCGAGCGGACGGACAGCCGACGCCGTGATGGCGGGACGCGGCCTGGGCTCGTTTGTGCCGGGCGTGAGGAGGATGGCTGTGCCGGAGAACAGCAGGGTGGCGGCGACGAGACGGTGCGCCAGCGTCTGCGAGCTGCCGCCCAGAGGGATCCGCAGCGGCAGCGCCGAGCCCCGCCGTCCGGACCACCACTCGGCGATCACACAGATGACGAAGTGCACCCAGGCCAGCCACACCACGTCCGCCATGATCGCCAGCAGGCTCGCTGGGTCGACTGTGCGCGCCGGTGCCCAGGCTGGCGCCCAGGCCATGGGAATCGGTGGACCGACCAGCAGCACCAGCATGGCTGGCACGCCGACGATGATTGTGGCGAGGAGCGCGAAGGCCCTGGCTGCGCGCAACCGTGCTCGCCGCGGGACGGGCGGGGAAGCGGCCCGTGCGGTCAGCCTCGCGTGCCGGCGGCCGGATGTTCCGGCGCGGTCGCGGCGGGACGGTGTCACGCTGTTCATGGTCTTCCCCCGCGATCAGGCCGCCCAGAGTCTTGTCTGGGCTGTGGATAAACGCCATCACTTTATATGGTTTAACTATTACTGAAAGTCATTTTTGTAGATCTTTTGCCTGGCCTGGCAGGTGCGGCTCGGGTCGGGCTGCTGGCGTGCGGATCTCGCTGAGCGGTCCGATTGTCGCCGACCGACATGTTGATCTATTGGCGGAGTGGCTATCGGGCCTCTTCATGGGATGTCGGCGGGCGGTGCAAAACAGTAGATTTGGACAAAAACGTCTATAACCATACCAACATGGGCGAAGTTCGTGGGATGCTCGACGCGGCGAAGCTGCTGCGGAGTGGGCCTGCCGACATGTGGATGTAGCACGATATGTATCTGTTATGTTACTTATAGTAGTTACAAGCTGGCGATCGCAGCTTGACGATCACCGAGCGACCTGCCTCCGCGTGACAGCGCATCCCGCATCCCGCCCGCTTCGCCAGCAACTTCCCATCTTTCCGAAAGAGGCCAGAGGCGATGCCCAATCTCAACGTCACCTACACCGAAATGGACGACGCGAGTACCCGGCTCCGTAACGGCAAGGCCGACATCGAGGCGCACCTGAACACCTTGAAACGCACGGTCGACGGCCTGGTCGCCAGCGGTTACGTCACCGACCAGTCGAGTGTGCAGTTCCAGGACTCCTACGACACGTTCAACACCGGTGTCACCAACACGTTGGCCGGCCTGGACGGGATGGCCGAGTACCTCAAGAGGGCCGCGGAGGCCTTCCGCACGGCCGATACCCAGCTCGCGAACTCGCTGCGCGGGCAAGGTTAGGAGGCTGATCATCCTATCCGCGGTTGCCGTTCGGCTGGGTGCCAGCTGTGCCGGGCGCTGCCTCGGTCACTGGTTATGACGATCCGCGTGCAGTGGTGGGTACGCAACGGAGGCGGGTTTCAATGACTGCTGACCGCGTGTCAGTCGATCTTTCGGGTCTGGATGCCCTCGCGAGCAATCTCGCGTCTGTCCGATCGACGATGAACGCAACTCGGTCAACGCTCGGGTATTACCACGGCCAGTTGGGTTCGGCCGAAATCGAGAGCGCCCTCGACGATTTCGAACATGACTGGAGCGATGGGCGCAGGAAGATCGATGAGAACGCGAACAAGCTGGCGACGATGGCCTCGGAGTCCGCTCGGGTACTGCGCCAGGTCGATGCCGATCTGGCGACGAATCTGACGGCGGATCCGATCAGGGCGCCCCACCCTACGGATGAAGGGGTGAGGGAGAGCTGAGCGGCGACTCTGCGGCCGGCGGGCTGGCAAGCACCGAATTCTCGATCGCGGTTCCCGACACCTGGTTTGAGGTCGACCTGAATCCGGTGACCCGCCGGGCATCCATCGATGCGCTGGTCCGTGCGCGTACACGTGCTGTTCCCGAACTCGCCGAGAACCGCTTGGCGATCTCGCGCATGCTGCGTAATGCCGCCAGCGACGCCGCTGCTGGTGGTGCACTGTTCTGCGGGGTCATGGCTGAGCCGGTGGAGGGTGCGATCCTGTCCGCCAGTGTGACAGTCTCGTTACTTCCTGCCCCCGAAGGGGGCTGGACGGATGGAGACCAGACGAATGGCGTCGCTCCGGACGCCATTCTGGCCACGCTGTCGGAGAAGGTCGCCCGATCGCTGGACGACACGTGGACGATGGTGGCACTTGTGGATCTTCCCCGGGTCGGGCGGGCCGTCCGTGCCTATGGTGTCGAGGACATCACGCTGCCTGATCGGGCGGGTTGGATCAGGACGACGACGATGCAGACCTTTGTCCCACTCCCGCGGTCGGACGCAGTCGTCCTGATCGCCTGCTCCAGCCCGAACGTGGTGCTCGTGGACGCATTGCACGATCTGTTCGACGCGCTGACCGCGACTTTTCAGTTCGGCCCCAGCAACGTGGAGCGTGCCGCACATCCCTGATCGCCTGGCCTCGGCCGCCTGACTGGCCAGGCGATCGAACTCAGGCGGTCGAGGCCGGGCGGTCGAACTCAGGGATGTGATCTACGCACGGCTCGAAGCGCAACACCGGCGGTGAGAACGCCGAGACCGGTGATGACGCTGGTAGCCGGCAGGGTGAACGCGAGGACGACACAACCAGCGCCACCGACCAGCGTGACCGGCCGTAGCCAGCGGCGCTGCGGACCGTCCAGGGTGAAGGCGCTGGCGTTGGCGATCGCGTAGTAGACGAGGATCGTGAAACTGGAGAATCCGATTGCGTTCCGAACATCGATCACGGTGACGATGACGACCACAATGCCACCGAGCAGCAGTTCCGCTCGGTGTGGAACGCCATGGCGTGGATGCACCGCGGCAAGCCAGCCGGGGAGATCCCTTTCGCGGGCCATTGCGAGGGTGGTGCGTCCGACCCCGGCAAGCAGCGACAGCAGCACCCCGAGGCTCGCCACCACCCCGCCCACACGAACCGCGGGAGTCAGCGCATGGAGGCTGCCCGCACTGACCGCGACGGCGAGTGGGTCAACGGCGGACGCCAGCCGGTCAGGGCCGATGGCCAGCAGCGCGGACAGCCCGACAAGGAAGTAGACACCGACGGTGAGCCCGAGCGCGGCGGAAACCGCCTTCGGGATCGTCCGCGCTGGGTCACGGACCTCCTCGCCCAAGGTGGCGATCCGGGCGTAGCCGGCGAACGCGAAGAACAGCAGCGCCGCCGCCTGCAGTACGCCGCGGACCGCACCCGGCCCGCTCCCGGGCCAGATCGGGCTCAGCCGTTCGGCGTCGGCGGTGCCGCCGGCCAGGCAGGCGATCACCACGAGGGCCAGCACGATCAGGGTCA
This sequence comes from Protofrankia sp. CiP3, assembly GCF_917627345.1. NCBI lineage: Bacteria > Bacillati > Actinomycetota > Actinomycetes > Frankiales > Frankiaceae > Protofrankia > Protofrankia sp. CiP3. The sequence goes on from NZ_CAKJTM010000061.1 coordinate 26,634, forward strand.
GCGTGATGAGCAACCGGGTCAGCCGGGCGGTCTTGGTCACCCCGAAGTAGTTGACCGCGCTCAGCAGAGCCGCGGCGGCAACCGCGACCAGCCGGGGATGTTGGGGCCAGGCGTAGGCCCCGACGGTCAGGGCCATGGCGGCGCAGCTCGCGGTCTTGCCGACCACGAATCCCCAACCGGCGAGATAGCCCCATACGGCGCCGAGGCGGCGTCGCCCGTACACGTAGGTGCCACCGGACTCGGGATATCGGGCTGCCAGCTGCGCGGACGACGTGGCGTTGCAGTAGGCGATCACCGCGGCGACCGCGAGGGCGATGAGGAGGCCAGCGCCCGCGGCTCCCGCCGCCGGTCCGAAGGCCGCGAACACGCCCGCACCGATCATCGAGCCGAGGCCGATGACCAGCGCGTCACCCAGATCAAGGCGTCGTTGGAGCGGGCCCGTCGTCATCGCCGCACCTTCCGGGTTCGCCTGTCGGCGTGGCCTGCCAGCGGATGTTACCCAGTCACGGAGAAAGCGATCTGGACAGGCATCGTCCTGCCCCGTCGCACGAACAGTCCGCGGCCGACGGGCATGGTGCCGAAACTGCCGCGGGACAGCCGCACGCCGAACAGGTCCCCTTCGCTGGGGACGCTCGGCGCGAGAATGATCCCACATCGTGACCGACGGGCATCCACCATGAACCCGCGGTACTGGTTGGTCAGATCCTCGGTCGTTCCGGCCGCGATGAACGCGTGACCGGCGTCGCGAGCGGTTCTGAGGAACTCACTCATACGGTCGGCCAGCGGCGCGTTCGCCAGCAGCTCCGCGTCGTCCATGACGATGACCAGGCTGTTCGGCGTCACGGCCGAGGCACAGGCGGCATCGATGTCGGCGGCATTCGCCGCCGCGCCAAGGACGTCGATCACCTGTGGATGGCTCGCGAGCGCCGCCAGCGGTGAGCGCCGAGGGGCCACCACAAGCAACTGGGAATCGCCTGCCAGCAGCGACTTCGCCATGGTCAGCAGCGCGGTGCTCCGGCCGGAGCGCGCGGGGCCGGCGACAACGAAACCAGGTCCGTCAGCGGCGAGATCGATCTCGATGGGGGCAAGCTCATTGCCGCCCGCGCCGACGAGTGCGACGAGCGCGACGAGCGGCACGGATCGCCCGGTCTCGTTGGCCGCCGGCCGTGAGCGTCGTCCCAGCTGCAGCGCCTGAGTTTCGGCAACGCTGATGCGTCCCGGCAGCGCGTCGATGCGAAACGGCCGCCGGTAGTCCGTTCGGGCGCCGACGGCCGGCCCCGGTGGCACTCCGTCACGGACAGCCGCGGCCAGGCCCAGGTCGTGCAGCGCCGCGACCTGGGCGCGGCCGGACGGATCCTCGGCGAGCAGCGCGAGCTGGGTCTCCACCGAGGTTTCGACCTGAAATCCACGGCCTGGTGGTAGCGCATCGGGCACCGCGCCCGCGGCAAGACCCATCATGGCGTAGTCGGATCGGTCCGCCATCCGCAGCACGAACCGGTTCTCGATCGCTGTGCTGAATCGACCGGACGCGCTGCGTCGATCGCCGGTCATGACGATGCGCAGACCCACGGATGGTCCTTCACGCAGCAGCCGGGTCAGCATGTCGACGAGCGCTCCGCCATCGACCTCTTCGAAGGAGGCCAGAAAGCCCTCGAACCGGTCGATCAGCAGGATCAGGTAGGGCAGTGGGTGGTCATGGTCGGTAGATCGCTGTTCGGCGAGGTCGGCGTATCCGCGCGCGGCAAAGATCTCCTGCCGTTCGACGATCTCGGTGATGATCCGGGCGAGCAGCTGTTGAACCCGCTCGGGAGCGTCCCTGCTGACTACGGCGCCGGTGTGCGGTAACGAGGCCAGGGGCGCAAGGGCGCCGTTACCGCAGTCCAGCGCGTAGAGATGGACATCGGCGGAGGATATGGTTGTCGCTATTGATCCGGCCAGAGTACGCAGGGCCGTCGATCGTCCCGACCGTGGTGAACCGGCGAAGAGCAGGTGGCCCCCGTTTTCGATGTCGAGCGTGTAGGGGAGCTGAGCCTGGCGGTCACAGTGGTCCGACAGGCCGATCGGGACGGCCGGCAGCGCGTTCGGGCGCACGGAGACGGATTCCAGCAGCGTCGCCAGGGTGAGCCGTTCGGGCAGCGGCGGTAGCCACGGACTGTGCTGGGGCGCGACGCGCAAGGTGGCGGCGGCTTCCCGGATCGCTTCGACGAGCACCTTGAGATCGGTGATTTCGTTGCTGGATGTTCGTAGCCGTGGCGGTGCCGGTGGGGGCTGGCCCAACGCGGGCCAGGTCAGCTCAGTCACCCAGGGCTGTTCTAGATCATCTTTTCGCGGCCCGGCGCCGAGTGTGGCGATGCTTCCACGAACACCGGCGGCACCGACAGTGGCACCGACAGCGGCACTGGCCGGCCGGCGACCACCGATCCGGCCGGCCTGGAACGGGACGAGTGACGCGTGCGCCAGCCGGACGTAGGCACGGCCGGGGGCGGACGGTGAGATGCGCGCGGCGTCCGGCGCGTTGATGACGTCGGAGCTCTCCGAGGTGTCGGTGACGCGCAACGCTATCCGCAGGTTCGTGTTCGCGCGGATCTCGGGCGACACCACCCCGCTGGGACGCTGTGTCGCGAGCAGGAGGTGGATACCGAGCGAACGGCCACGCTGCGCGATGTTGACCAGGCCGGTGACGAAAGCGGGCAGTTCACGGGCGAGCGAGGCGAATTCGTCGATCACGAGTAACAGGCGGGGCAACGGTGCCGACGGCGGGCTGGCCGGTGCGCGCCGCGTCCCAGTGGTGGCCAGCAGGGCGTAGTCTTCGATGTCCTTTGCCCCCGCGTCGGCCAGGATGCGTTCACGCCGGCGGAGCTCGGCCGACAACGACTCCAGCGCTCGGGTCACCAGGTGGGTGTCGAGGTCGGTGACCATGCCGACCGTGTGCGGCAGCCGGACACAGTCGGCGAAGGCGCTGCCGCCCTTGTAGTCGATGAGTACGAACGTCATTTCATCCGGCCGGTTCACGACGGCGAGCGACGCAACGATCGACTGCAACAGCTCGGACTTGCCGGATCCGGTGGTGCCGGCGATCAGCCCGTGCGGGCCGTCCCGGCGGAGGTCCAGCGCGAACGGGCCGTCGAACGAGAGGCCCACCGGGAAGGTGGTACTGCGCGGGCAGACAAGCCAGCGAGCGGCCACCGTGGCCGCGGTTGGTGGTTCCAGGCCGATCACGTCCAGGAGCCGGGCGGCGCTCGGGATGGTCGCCTCGTCGTCCCCGCCGACATCGCGGACCGGTGCCAGGGCGCGGGCGAGCCGTTCACACCAGGCTGCGGCCCTGCCAGCCGTCACCAGGGCGTGGGGATCGGCGGGCAGCGCGGTCGAGACGAGATCCGGGCGGACGTCACGGACGATCTCGGTATGCATCTCCACGAGGCACAGCCCGGTCCGGGTCTCCTCGGCCACGGCCTGACACTCCTCCGGCAGGTACCGGGTGTCGTGGTCCAGGCAGATCGAGTGGATGCCCAGCGCGGGTCCGTCCCGCAGGATTGAGATCATTCCGGGCGCGGACCGCAGCCGGCGCGCGCCGTCCATGACGACCAGTACGTCCGGGCTGTCGCCGAGCGGGTTCATGCCGGTCGGGTTCGCCCGGGTGGCCGCCCGCGCCGCCACCTGATTGATCAGCTCGCCGATGCGCCGGGCCCGCGACTCGTCGTCGCTCCCGAGCAGGACAGTGGTGTTCTGGCCTTCGCTCGGACGGCAGTGAGGAAGCCAGCGCACCCACTGCCAAGCGGGTTCACCGGAGCTGTCGGTGAGAATGTAGATTGCCAGGTCGCGTGGGCTGTGCAGGGTCGCGGCCTGCGCGATCAGCCAGCAGGCGAGCACCCGGGGCAGGCCGCCGCGGCCGGCGATGCCCAGCACTCCCCGCTCGGGCAGAGCTACCGTCACCGGGACGTCCGGCGCCGTCCAGGTGATCTCACGTTTGTGTTCCGGAGCGGCCGGGTCCTCCATCACGACCTCGCTGGGCAGGTCGGCGGTGCCTAGCCGCAGGCACAGGTAGTCGGGATTGTCCCGGCGGCGTTCCCACAGGCGTCCACGCGGCCCGACGGCGGTGAGCAGGACGGTCGCCGGATCGGGGAAGTCGGCGCGCCGGGCTGAGCGTTCGCTGACCAGCGCTTGGCGCGCGTCGGTCTCGACCTCTTCCCGCCTTTCATGGTAATCGGCCAGTTGTTTACGGTAGCTGCGCCTGCCGTGCCGGTCGCTGGAGACGTGCATCCCGATCATGCCTACTGGGCCGATGACGGCCATTAGCAGAAAGTAATATTGTCGGAACAGGAGTGCCATCGCGACGCCCGCGCCCAGCGGCATGAGCGCCATGAGGATCGGCATTGGGCGCCGTTCCGGTTCCGAGGGCTCGCTGGGCAGCTTGTAGCGTGTCCGGCGCAGCGGCGGGAGCAACCGGGGCGGCCGGTTGAAATCGAGGGCCATCCCGTCGTCGGACGGCTTGAGCGCGGCGTCGGCCTGGCTCGGCGTGCCCATCTCCAGCAGGACGGACCCGATCGCGATCTGGGCGCCGGCTGGGAGGTCGATCGGGGCCTGTAGCGGTTCGCGGTCGACGAGCACGGCGGCAGGCTGTTGATCAGAATGGGCGGCCGTGGGGATGAGGCGACACGAGCCGTCCGCCATCACCATGATTGTCATCGCCTCGGCCGCGAGGCCGGGATCGTCCAGCCGGACGGCGCAGGCAGCCCCGCAGCCAACGGCGAACTCACCTGGCCCGAGCCGGTGAACCACACCCGCGCCCGGTCCGCCGATCACCCGGACCTCGATCAGGCCGGGCGGTTCCCCCGCCAGCCAGCCCGCTGGTGAGTCGAGGCTGATCACAGTGCCCTCGCGGATCGGGGACTCGGCGAGGGAGAGCGCTCCGGTGACGAGCCGGCCGTCGACGAACAGGTCTGGCCTGCCCGCCGCGACGGACGGTCGGAGACGGCACGTGAGGGTATCGGCGACCGCGCTGACCGGCGTGTCCGGGTCGGCGTCCAGGATGACGTCCGCGCTGACGTCGTGAGCCGGGTCAGACACCGTCAGCGTCAGGCGCATAGTCATACGATACGTCCTGATACCGACATAACGGGCCTTATGCTTTGGGCTGCTTTGGGCTGCTATAGGCGTGGCCGCGGCCGGTGGCGGCGCTGGGTCCGGCTGCGGACAAGTGTCTCGCTCGCCAGCTCGACGAGTTCGACGGCGTCCGGGGAAAGTGGTTCATCGGATCGGGAGCGCCCTGACCGCCGCTGGTTGATGGACCCGGTGGCGGCGTCCAGCAGGGCCATCCCGACGTTGACCGACACTGTGATCCGATGCCCGCCGATGGCGAGCGGCTCGGCCAGGGAATGGGTCAGCGCCTCGGCTAGGACCGCCGCGTCCGTGCTGGTCAGATGGCCCGCCACCACCACGAACTCGTCCCCTCCCCATCTGGCCAACAGGTCGGTCGGACGCAGCGCGGAGGCCAGCCGAGCCGCGGTGGCCCGCAGGACCATGTCACCGATGCGGTAGCCGAACGTATTGTTGATTGTGCACAAGGAGTCCAGGTCGAGAAAGAACAAAGCGGCTGGATGGAGGTCATCCCTGCCGCTGGTCTGCTCAGTCGGCTGAGCCGGGAAGCCGCTGCTGAGCTCGGCGAGCCGTTCGGTCACCGCCAGCCGGTTCGCGAGGCCCGTAAGCGTGTCATGCGTCGCGTGATGGCGCAGCTTCTCCTCGGTCTCACGCCGTTCGGTGATGTCATCCACCAGGACGACGAGCCCTTGGCCGCCCATGAGCGGGCGTAACCGTACGAGCAGCCAACGGGGACCGCGCGGTCCCGGACAGTGGACCTCCAGGTGGGGGCGGCCGCGATGGTTGTCCAGCAGCTGCCTGGTGATGGTTGCGAGCTGGTCGAGGTATGGCAGGCGCGCGCTCGCGGCCGCGCATGCGGCAAGCCAGCTCCCGCCCGGCGCGACGGGGACGAGGGCGGTCCCGGTCGCGTCGCCGCGTCGCCACGCCTCGTTGAGCCGCAGCACCGTGCCATCGGAGTCGAGCACGGCGACCGCGATGGGCAGCGCGTCGAGAACCGCTGAGGCCACGTCGTCGGTCATCAGCGAAGCCCACCTCTTCCGACGGCCCGTTTTCACCCAGATTTTTCACCCAGATGTAGCGATCGTGATACCAGAGTGTGCTCCTGTCCGTGAAACGAGGATGACGTGTGAACTGTGAGTGCTGCCGGCGCTTCCGCTGTGTGCTCGGATGATCTGAAGGGTGGTACGGCTGATCTGGTGGCGAGGCAGGGGCTGACGCCCCCGCGCCCGGCGGCTCCCGCATCGGCACCCATGACATCTTTGAGCCCCCACCTGTCGGCCGGATTGCCCCGGCCTCTACCTGGCGGCGGGTGGGTATCCCTCCTGCGTCGACGACGAGAAGCAGCGATTTTGGATCACTCGTGCGGGCGCTGCCCACCCGAAGGCCACCGAGTAGCGGTGCGTGCGGCCTTCGATATCTTGAAGCTTGG
>NZ_CAKJTM010000062.1:0-11537 GCF_917627345.1 Protofrankia sp. CiP3
CGCCCGAACAGCCGGGAGTAATTTTTACGCGAGCCCTAACGGCCCCGCCCCGGTTGTCTTGCATCGAATCGTCTACGGCGTGCCCGATCTCCCCGGCATCGACATTCAACTCGCTGACCTGCTGACCCGTGCCTTCGCCAAAGCTCCGGGCGCTCGGCCCAGCGCACAACAACTCGTCGAGAACCTCGTCCGCGTTCAGGGCTCAGCGGCAGCCGCCGCGGTCACGCGCCTCCTCGCCTCCGCATGGGACCCCACCGTGGAGCTTCGACCCGAGAGCGAACCGGAGATCATCGGCGGAACCTCTCGCCGTGCGCGGTGGCCCTGGGCTGCTGGCGCGGTCGCCGTAGCCGTGGCGGGGATCGTCTTTGCCATCGCGGGCCACGGACCGATCATGCCGCAGGCTCCGCAGATTGCAGTGCACGCTCAGGCTACCCCGACGGCTCCCTCTGCCTCGCCTGTTGTCGCAGCCCTTAACGCGTCTGCTGCCTCGTCAACCACTGCGAACACGGCTTCTGGCCCACCGGACCCTGTCGCTTTCCTGCACTGGTACTGGGAGGCTGTCGACCGACACGACTGGGAGACCGTCTACAACGCCCAAGGCGTCGATCGACAAACGAAGACAAGCCAGGCCCAAATCGCCCGGGATTATCGCACGACCCGCCTGCTCGACGCTGCCGTTCTCGCGACACCCACCGCGCTCAACACCGTGCGAACTTCTTTCGCGGTGCCGGTCCAATTCGTCAGTACCCAGGACGCCGCCGACGGCCCGGACGGTCAGACTTGCACCGTCTGGAACCAGGACATCATCCTGGACCGGTTGGACGGTCGCCTACACATCGCCGGTACCCACAACAGCGACTCAAGCCGCGGCCAGTACGCCCCTTGCCCGTCCGGATACACCACCGAACAACAGCGACTGCTCGTGCCCGACAATCTCCTTCCTCTCCAGGGATTCTGGTTCGGGCACGATCGTTCGATGGCTGTTATTGGAACAACAGGTTTCCTGGACTACCGCACCTTCGTCTGGTGCAACCAAAACCCGTACGGCTATCCCTGCGACCAAGTCATCAGCGACAAGATCCTTAACGGTGGACACTCGACCATTTCTTTCAGAAACGTACACACGACTAACGGCATATACGCCGGAGATGTCACCATCCTGACTAGCGGCGACTCTCAGTCCTCGGCCGGCGGCACCTTCAAAATCGTGAACCACGTCATGACAGCCAGCATTGATTCAGACATCACTTACTGTCAGACAGGTGCTCCCACAGTCGCCTGCGGCGCATAGGGATGGAGGTCCGGGGCAGTTGCCACACCCCTGTATGTCAAGCGCTTAACCTAGCCGTCTTGCGTAGCAACGGCGACCGTCGGATTAGGGAATTATGAGCTGCCGTATACTTTACCCGTCAATGTCCGCTGGCGTTCGTCCGTGCAGGTCGCAGCCTTGATCCTTTCCGTGGACGTACACCAACGTCCGTAGTCATCAGCAGGCTTGGCTGCCAGTCCGGCTGCCGCCAAGTCTCAACGCGTCGGTCGTCGCGTCACTATCACTACGGTTACGCAGTGTGCACGACGGCCGGGAGACCACGTGAGGAACGTCGGGTTATGGAACATCGCGACCTGCTCGCCTCAGCAGCGGAACCCGCCCGCCGTGGCATCGTTCGGCAAAAGGCATATGATCCGGGTCGCAACGGTGGCGTTCCAAAGAAAGGCCTTATATGGCGATACCAGACTTCCAGTCGATGATGCGGCCATGTCTTGCCGCCCATGCTGACGGCGAACTTCACAGCACTGCTGAGCTTCGCGAAAAGCTGGCTGAAATAATGGGGATAACTGAGGAAGACAAACGCATCATGATCCCGAGCGGTTCTCAGCCTGCTTTCAACAATAAGGATTCGTAATGAAATAACAAATGCATCCTCTGGAGCATCTTCGCAGGTCGCAGGCCTGCAGAAGGCTCAAAATGAACAAGTTATTTCATTACGAATTCTAAGCTTGCATGGAGCGTCACTCATCTAAAGCAGGCTGGGCTACTCGTGCGCCCCAGCCGTGGGATAACCCAGATTACCGATCGTGGACGCAAGATCCTGGCAGAGCATCCGGTCCGCGTTGACATGGGTGTACTCCTTCAATTCCCAGAGTATGTCACTTTTCGAACTCGTACTAACGAGCGAAAGGGTAAGATCGTCGCCGTTCCGGCTGAGCCGAGTGCAATCGAAGCAGAGGATCTTTCGCCGATCGAAGCAATTTCGGAAGCAATTGCTACAGTGCATTCGGCACTTGAAGGCGACCTCCTTTCCAAAATCATTGAGCAGCCTCCCGTCTTTCTCGAACGTCTTGTTCTCCGCCTACTGACGAGGATGGGATATGGAGGGCTGGCGGGAGACGGAATACACCTCGGCGGACCCCATGACGCCGGCTTGGACGGTCTGATTCGACTCGACACACTCGGACTCGATGTTGTCTACGTCCAGGCAAAGCGCTATACCGATCAGGCGGTTGGGCGTCCAGAAATTCAAGCATTCGTTGGCGCCTTGCACGGGGCTCAAGCTAGCCGCGGCGTCTTTATCACAACTAACCGTTTCACACAGGATGCTCGTACGTACGCTGATCGAGTCAACGCTCGATTGGTATTAATTGATGGCCAGCAGTTAGCTCGCCTCATGATCGAATATGATTGTGGTGTCGTAACTCAAGAATCCTTCACACTGAAGCAGTTGGACGAGAACTTCTTCGGAGAACCCTAGCCATCAGGTGCCCGAACTCCATTCCTCTCTTGCGGCTGCCGTGGCTCTCACGGTCAAAAGGGTAGGGCCAGGTAGGGCTATCTGGGTCCTGGCCGCATGTGCTACGGGGCGACCATGTGATCCGTAGGCTTCGGAACTCCGTCCACGGACGTCCATCAGCGTCCGTCGGTGCAGGTCAAGGGCTCCGAGACGTCCACCGACGTCTATGGACGTCCAGCCCCGTTGCAGTACAAAGGCAGTACGGCACTCGCGACAGTCTTGCTTGCAGCGTGTGCAAGAAGCCAGGTTCAGAATGTCCACCTGTCTGGCGCCCTCGGGTATCGCACAAGGCCGGTGGCAATCAAAGCGTGCTGCCCCCACTCACTCCGCCAGCGCCTCCGAGGAACCTTTCTCGATCGCACGATTCCATTGCTGGATTACCGCGTCACCATCAACTACCCTTTGCAGACCCGCTTCCAGTTTTCGGAAATGCGGGCGCAGGTCTTTGCTCATTTTCGCGGGAGTCGCAAAAGAAGAGACAAATTGCGAAAGTGACTCTCTATTCGCTTCTGAAGAGTGCGATAGGATTCGGATATTCTCGACGAGTTCTGAAATCTGAGCCTTCTCTTCAGTGTCAAGTTGAGGGCTGAATGAGTAGTCGATCAAAGTTCTAATTGCTGGATCTATCGTCATGAGCAGAGAAGAGTATTCGTCGCCCAGTCGCACGGCGTCTTCCGTAGACTCGTCCAGTCTTACGGCGAGTGAGCGGAACACACTAATGCGTCCCGCGAATCCTTTTCCCGAGGAGTCGTTCTTTTTAATTTCGTCCGTGGCCTCTTGGACGGCCAGGCCAACTCTCTGTATTACAACCGCAAACTTTTGCAAATTATCAAGCCATCGGGGGATCGCAGCTTCACCCTCAGCGAGAAGATCCATCACACCAGGTGAACTGTCGTCGTCCGACGGAACAGAATAGTCGGTAATCGGGAGCTGGCGCGTGTCAAGCTCGGTCGCTCGGCTGTACAAGGTTCGCGCAAGCTCGGCCAACGCTTTGCGGCGTGCTCCATCTGACGGATTAAGCCAACGCAGCTCCGTCCAGTCGGCATATTGAGTCCCCGCTATCAGGGATTTTAACTCATCAGCGCTGTCTTCCAATAGATCGTCTACCTCGACGTATAGGATCGGAAGAAGTAGCTGAGAGATGTCAACCTTAGAGATGCTTAGCTGCTTTAGCTTGCCATGAAATTCTATCAGTTCGCGGCGACATTCTGGCCGCTCAAAATAGGTAGGCGTTATTACAGGGATGAAGAATGTGGTAGCCGAAAGGGCTTTATTGACGCGGTCGCGCCAGATGTCCCCCCATCTAAGATTCTGATCGTCGAACATATTCAGTTTCCCGGCACTCACAAGCGCGTATTGCTTCCTGATGCCTTCGGCAAGTGCAAGTATATTTCCGTCTTCATTCTCGTTGTCGGCATGGGCATAGCTGAAGAATCCTGCGGGCTCTGCGACTGGCATTCTGGACCTGTTTCAATGGGGGTTCGACTCAACTTGTGTGCTGCCCGACGCGTACTTTCGGTTAGAGCTCCTCCGGGTTCTCTGCCCGCCACCGTATGTCGGATATTAGGTCCCTCAGATCCTCGGTCACTGCCTTCAGATCCGCGGGGAAGAGCATTTCAATGCCGTGGACTAGATAGTTCCTTATTCTGGCCAAACGCTCTAGGTCAGAGAGAATTCGATCATCGAAAATTGGGAGCCTTCGAGCCAGACCGATTACACCTGTGCGACGAGATAGAGGAGTATCCTGGGAGAGGGTGCGCAGGAGATTTTCGAGTTCGATCCAGCTGGTGACGAATTTCCCTATCAGGGCATGCGAATCATCCGCAGGTTGCGACCCATAGGCGGCCCGCTCCTCCGCCTGAATATTGAGGTATTCCTGATATCGACCGGTGTCCTCCTCTAGTAGGGCGTCGATAATTTGCTCGGCGAGGGGGCGCCGCTCGACGTCTCCGTGCAGGGTGCGGATATAGGGTGCCAGCAACTCAGGCGTATCGATCTTGAGTTTGACCAAGAGCGCAAATAGGTGGTCGACTCGCCCTAGGCCAGTGTCCCCTATAGGGCCATCGCTCAGGGAATCCACCTGGCTTATCAGATGTGCTGCCAATTCATAGTGGTTCGCGAACCTTCTACCGCTCTCAGCAACTCGTGTCTCGCCTGCGCGCTGAAGCTGTTCGAGGGCGATTTCGCCAGCGATAACCAGGCCATTGAGCTGGTCGAGGATGGCGTACTCGGCGTCTGACAGCTCACCTTCGAACGGCTTGTACACCAGGTCGTGCTCTACCTCTGCCCACGCATGCATCAGCACGGAGGCGACTTGAATCTCAAGCCTGGCGGCCGAATAGCGCGCCTCCGTGTCAGCTAGCTCGTGGTCCCGTAGCAACGCGCGATAGTGAACGGCAGAGTAGCCAGAGAATCGCTTTTGCCGTGACGTAGCTTCAGGCGGTCTGGGAAATTCCTTTTTCGGTTCAAGTAGCCGAAATAGGCGGTCTACAATCTTGTCGACCTGGTCGCGCTCTCCAGGAAAGTAGAGCGCCACACGAATTCCCGCCAAGTCGACAATATCCTCGAAGATTTCATCGACGTTCGCGTACGATTTTGTTTCGTTTCGCTGGCGGCACTTGACCTCAAGTCGGGATGGACTCTTGGCGCGAGAGGTAACTATTGACCGGATGCCCGCAGTTCGCAGGTTGACCTCCAACCTGTTTGCTGCAAGCCTCGCAGCCTGGTCGTAGAATTCATATTCGCGCTTGTATCGGGCGAGGAAGTCTTCGATTAGCCCCATGTGAGCCACCCCACCTTCCCCGAGAGGTGTAACAGCGGCAAGGCGCGCGAACAGGCCGTCGCCGTGCGATTCGGAGCAGGCTACACCTGCGAAGTTGAGAGAGGTGACCGAGGGTGCGACGCGCCGGCGAGCACGGCCGCCAAGGCCGCGCGCAGCCGGTTGCGGGGCGCGGCCTGCGCCGCGTCTTGATCTCAAAACAGACTAATTCGGCAGTCAGACGCGTTCGAACGCTCGGCTTGGCTGACGTCAGGTCGACCGGTCCGTACCGTCGTGTGAGTGAATGTAGCGGCTGCCGAGCGGTTGGCGAGCGAACTGTTGATGCCGTTGGGTGACCGGTGGCTGCATGTGCAGGCTGTGGCAGCTCAGGCCCGGGAGGTTGCGGCATCCGTCGACCCGGTCGAACGGGATCTTCTGGTCACTGCGGCATGGCTGCATGACATCGGCTATGCGCCGTCGCTGGCACGGCTGCGGTTCCATCCGGTGGACGGCGCCCGGTATCTGTCGCAACGACCGGACACCACACACCGGCTGTGCGCCCTGGTGGCCCACCATTCCTGCGCGTGGATCGAAGCCGAGGAACGCGGCCTGTCCGAGGAACTGGCCCCGTGGGAGCTGGAGGACTCCCCCGTGATGGACGCACTGGTCCTGGCGGACATGACGACCGGCCCGAAAGGGCAGCGGTTCACCTTTCCCGAACGGGTCACGGAGATTTTTTCCCGCTACGGGGAGGGATCGGTGGTGCAACGGTCGATCGCCCGTGCCCGCCCGCTGCTGGCAGCATCCATCGATCGGACGGTGGCCCGGTTGGCGGCGACCGGTCAGCCGATGTAGGGCGTAGCCCGCCCTTCCACATAGTGGTCGATCCGCAGCCGCATCGACGGGTGGATGTTCAGTGTGTCGAGGTCGCCGGGGGCGACGAACTGTACTTCCTTGGTCTCGCTGCTGGTCCGCAGGCTGCCGCCGAGCATCCGGGTCGTGAAGCACAAGGAGAACTGCTGGCGGACCTCGCCGTCGTCGTAGGCGAGCACGTGCCGCGGGTTGGTGTACACGCCGACCAGGCCGGTGACCTCGATGTCGATCCCGGTCTCTTCTTTGGTCTCACGGACGGCGGCGTCCGCGATCGACTCACCCAGATCCATCCCGCCCCCGGGCAGCGCCCACAGGTCGTTGTCGGTCTTGTGGACCATGAGGATGCGGCCGGCCTCATCGGTGACCACGGCGGTGACCGACGGGACGACGCTGTTCGCGGCGGGGGCGTTCGGGTCGTTGAAGTAGTCGATACGTGCCACGGATCTACCAGGCTCCTTCGGTGGTGGCCCAGACCTTCTCGAAACTGGCGGCGTAGTGCTCGAACAGGCTTCCCCCGGCGGTCTGGCGGAGGTGGAGGACCGGGGAATGCGCGGCGGGCGCGCCGTAGACGTGGGTGTTGACGAGCATGTCGCCGTCGAACCGGTAGATCGAGTTGTACAGGGTCGTGGTGTGCAGGCGGACATCGATACCGGGGACGCCCTGGAGCCCGGACAGGTAGGTGAGGGTGAGCCGGGTTCGGGCGGCGAGGTTGTCGCCGATGCCTTCTTCCGTTCCCCGTAGCGCCACCGCGTCGGATGCGGGGTCACCGAGGGTATAGCGGATCTTCACGCCGCTGTCGGCCTTGCCGCGCAGGAGCGGGACCAGGTCGGCGTGCCCGTCGGGGAGGAACAGCCCGGCGATGACGAGGATGTCGACGGTGTCGCGGGTGTTGGTGAGGAACGCCCGCCACATCTCGCCGGGAACCGCTGTCCGGTGGGGGTAGACCCGCACGATCTCCGGGACCAGGTCCGTCGGCAGGGGCTCGCCGGGCGCGGCCGACGCACTCGCTGGCTGGGTTCCGGGTCGGTCGGCCAGCCCGAGACAGGCCCGGGGGATGCCGAGTCCGTCCGCAAGACGTTCGAAGATTTCCAGGCTGGTGACCCGGCGGCGTCCGCTCTGGATCTCGCTGATGTGGGACTGCGGGATCTCGCAGGCTCCGGCAATCTGTGTCTGTGTGGCACCGGTGTACTTCCGGTAGATCGCGAGAACGGTTGCCATGTCCCGGCCGGCTATCGCCTCGGCCATGTCCGGCCGGTCCCATAAGCCGGCGGGAGCGGGCGGTACGGGACGACGTTCCGACACCATCTGCGCCTCCTGACGGCAGGTACATGACCGTCCGTTCTCTCACCGGGCACCATGAGTCTATACGGTAAGTGGATAGATCGTGTGTTTCGGCGTATACGGCCGGCGGCCTTCCGTGACACCCGGCGTACCGGCAAGGTCGTCGCCAACCGGCCCGATCCCGTGTCAAAGCGGTGTCTTCATACGAGCGGGCCGGCTCCAACCCCGAGATGGACGGGACGGTGAGGCCGATGAGAATGACCAGGGACGGCACAGCCGACAGCGGCGGGCATGAGCGTACGCCTGTGCTGTGGGGCGTGGTGCGCTTCGAGCCGGGCGAGGAACGGCGGGTCCGGGATACCACGATCACGTTTGACTCGGCCGGCGCGGCGGAGCTGTTCGCGCTCGAACAGGGCTGGGGCGACTATCAGATCACCCCGTTGCTCTTCTTCGTCGACGCTGTCGTACCGCCACCGGGAAGCCGGCTGGTGCTGGATGCGGCGCTGGCACGGTCCATGCGGCGATCGGACGACCGATGACCAGCGGTGGGCATGTACCGGTCGTACGCGACGGCGGCAACTGCACGGTCACGATCCATCCGGCGGACCGGCCGGCGGACGTGCTGCGGGCCTGGGCCGCGTTACCGGACGGGGTGGGGTTCGCGGAAGCGTTCGGCGACGTTGAGGTGACGCTCGTGTTCCGACCGGTGGGTGACCTGGTGCCGCTTCCCGGGTCGGAAGGGATGCCGTCCGCGCCGGGCTGAGCGGTGGTAGCTGGTACCGCGGTGAGGTGCAGGGGCCGGGATCCCGAAGGGCGACAACGCCCCTTGTCGGATTCTGGCCCTTTACCTGTTGGTCGTGCCGGCGGTGATGATCTCCTCGACGGCGGCGAGGCGGCGGCCGAGATCGGCAAGCTGCTGTTCGATGCGGCCGATACCGGCGAGGATCTCGTGTTCGGACGTATGGCTGGGGGTGGCCGAGACGCGCTTGCCGACCAAAACCCGGATCAGATGATCGTCGGGCCAGCCGAGAGCACGCGCGATCGCGATCAACGTCGTGTTCTGGACCCGGCGGGCGTGTGCGCCGTGCTGGATCTGGCGCAGCGTCGCCACGGACACCCCCGAGGCGTCCGCGAGGGCCTGCTGTCCGATGCGGCGCGCGGCCATACGCGCGTTGAGCGCGTCGGCGACCGCCTGCCAGTTCTCACCCTCGACCCGGCCGCGCGCGGTGTACGGCGGAACCCCGCCTTTGTTTGCCACCTGTCAAAGATAGCTGTGCAGCAAACGGGCGTCGAGATTCCACACACCGGGTGTATGGATTTCATACAGACCCCGTATACATAGATCGGATATCGCTTGGCAAGCGGTTGATGAGCGGCCCATTGTGGATGCTGTCCGGAACACGGCGAACGACCGACACCGGACCTGATCCCTACGGAGGTGGGCTGCGATGGCGGTACCGCAAAGGATTCCCGTGCGGTTCGAGGACGTGTTTCCCCACGGCGCGTATGTACTCGGCGTGGAACCGGTCAACGATTTCGACAAGGTCAAGGCGGGGGTAGCCGACCCGCAGGAACGCGACAAGATTACTGGTGTGTTGGTGTGGGCGGTGCGGGTCATGGACGCCGACCCGAACGCACGGGCCGGCTCGGCGGAAGTGAAGGTGAAGATTCCCGCGCCGGTGCAGCCGGTGCCCCCGGAGCCGGTGGCGGGCACGGCGTTGCGGCCGGTGGAGTTCGAGGGGTTGACGGTCATGCCGTGGGTGAACAGGTTCGGCCCGACCCCGAAACTGGGCCTGGCGCTGCGCGCCAAGGGCATGCGGCCGGTCGGCGCCGCGGGCCGGCGGGTCGCCGACGGTCGGGCGGCGGCATGACCGGGCACACGTCCACCGCGGGCAGCGGCGGCGAGCGGGTGACGGTCGGGTCGAGCTGGCATGTGGGCCTGCACGTCGGGTCGGACTGGTCGGTGCGCTGCCTCACCTACCCGGATGAGCGGCCGATCCTCGCACTGAACACCCCCGGCGCCCACCTGTCTCTCTCCACAGCAGATGGGATCATGACCGCTGATCATATTGATTTCGCTCACGCGTTGGTGCAGGCCGCCAACGACTATCTGATCGACTGTGAACGGCTCGTGCTGGACCGGATGGCCGGCGAGGTAAAGACCGGGTCGGTCAGAGCGGCCTGAGCCGGGTTCGGCTCGTCGCGGGGTCCGGGACGGCTGTCTGAGTTTCTTTCTTCTCCGTTCGTCCCGGACCGTTGATTCTTATTTCTTTTCGTCTGTAGGCAAGGTGGGTGTGATCTGTCATGGCCCAAATCAACGGCTCCCGGCCCTTTCCGGAAGTCCCGACCCGGCATCCCACCGTGGATGTGCCGTTGTGGATGCTGCTTGTCGGGCTGGCCGGCAAAATGCTCGTCCACCTGGTGGTGTTCCTGGCCCGGCATCCGGTGCCGGTGGGTCTGCTGCTCGCCGTGCTCGTGGTGCGGGAGCGGTTCGGCCTGACCGGGCTGAGCCTGGGCGTTGCCGGCCTGCTCCTGGTGGCCGTCGTCTGGCGGCTGATCCATCGCCGGTCATTCACCTGGCTGGCCCGCTGGCTCCGCGGCCGCTGGCGGCTGCTGGTCATCTACCGGTGGCGGTGGCGGCCGGTCATGGTCCATACCGGGCTGGCGATCCGGATGCCGACGTCGAACGCCGAGCGGGTCTCCTTCGCCGAGACGTTCCCGCGGATTCGTCAGGTGCGCTGCGATCGGTGGGCGGACCGGCTGCGGGTGGAGCTGCTCTACGGACAGACCCCCGAGCAGTGGGCGGAGCAGGCCGAAGCACTGCGCCACGCCTTCCGCGCCCGGTCGTGTCGGGTGCGTCCGGATCGGAAGGTGGGGTTCGTCTGGGTGGAGTTCACCCGCCGTGATCCCCTCGCCGACCCCGTCCCGCCCCTCGATCTGGACGGCCCGGATGCGGATGGAGACGGTGGGGATGATGACGGCTCGCCGGTGGATCTGTCGGGGCTGCCGGTGGGCCGCCGGGAAGACGGCGAGCTGTGGCGGCTGCCCGTGCGTGGCGCCCATGTCCTGATCGCCGGGGCGACTGGGGCGGGGAAGGGCTCGGTTATCTGGTCGACGATCCGCGGCCTCGGCCCGGCCGTGCGTGCGGGGCTGGTGGAGCTGTGGGTCTGTGATCCGAAAGGCGGCATGGAACTGGCATTCGGGCAGGCGATGTTCACCCGGTTCGCGACCGACACCGACAGCATCGCCGATCTCCTCGACGACGCCGTGACCGTCATGCGGAAACGCGCCGCCCGGCTGCGGGGGGTCGCCCGGCTGCACACTCCGACGGTCGGTGAACCGCTGATCGTGGTGATCGTCGATGAGATCGCCTCCCTCACCTCCTATGTCACCGACCGGGAGCTGAAGCGGCGGCTGGCGGCGTCCCTGCCGCTGCTGCTCTCCCAGGGCCGGGCACCCGGGGTGGTGGTGGTCGGGGCGGTGCAGGACCCGCGTAAAGAGGTGCTGCCGTTTCGGGATCTGTTCCCGGTCCGGGTCGCGCTGCGGATGACCGAAACCGACCAGGTCGACCTCGTCTTGGGCGATGGTGCCCGCGACCGTGGGGCACGCGCTGACGAGATCAGCGAAGACATGCCCGGGGTCGGCTACGTCCTGCTGGACGGGCAGGCCGACCCGGTCCGGGTCCGGGCCTGCTGGGTCGACGACGCCGAGATTGCCCGGATGGCGCGGCGGTATCCGGTGCCGGCAGTCGCCGAACTGATCGATGTGGTCGGTAGTGGTCCGGATGGCTGGACCCCGGACGTGGACGGACAGGCGGCATGACTGGTCCGGCGGAG
>NZ_CAKJTM010000062.1:12008-29308 GCF_917627345.1 Protofrankia sp. CiP3
TGCGCCGCGTGGACGTGACCACCGGGGAAACCGAGATCGTCCCGGTGCCGTGCGGGGCCACCCTGGCCTCGAAGTGTCCGTCGTGTGCGGAGCGGGCGCGGAAACTGCGGATGGCGCAGTGCAAGGCCGGGTGGCATCTCGATGACGAACCGTTGCCCGACCCCGACCCTCCGACCGAGGACGCGAAGGCCCTGGTCCAGCTCCGCGCGGATCTCGAAGCCGTCCGCGTCGACGCGGTCACCGGCCACGATGTGGAGCAGATCACCGAGGTTGACGATCTGATCTCGCAGGTGGACGACGCGCTGGCAGATCTCGGCGTGCGGGGGAAGACCGCGCCGGACAGCCGCGACCGGCCACGGCGGACCCGGTCCACCCGGCGGCGTCAGGATGCCCCGGACCTGCCCCGGCTGCCGGTGGACCGGCGCACGGTCGGGCGGACGTTCACCGGCCCGGACGGGACGGTGTGGCGTCCGTCGATGTTCCTCACGCTGACCTGCGACAGCTACGGCCGGGTGACCTCGGAGGGCACGCCGGTCGATCCGGAAGGCTACGACTACCGGCGGGCGGCCCGCGACGCGATCCACTTCCCCAAGCTGGTGGATCGCTTCTGGCAGAACCTGCGCCGGGCGGTGGGGTACGACGTCCAGTACTTCGCCTGCCTGGAACCCCAACGCCGCCTCGCGCCCCATCTGCATGCGGCGATGCGCGGCACGATCCCCCGGGTACTGCTCCGCCAGGTGGCGGCGGCGACCTACCACCAGGTGTGGTGGCCGGCCTGTGACCAGCCGCTCTACAGCGCGGACCGGCTGCCCGTGTGGGATGAGCAGACCGGCGGCTACCGCGACCCGGACTCGGGCGCGGCTCTGCCGACCTGGGAGGAGGCGCTGGACGCGATCGAGGCCGAAGCAAACTCAAGGACGTTCAAAAGGCCGCGGAACTCGGCGTCGACGTCACCGCGGAACGTCGAACCGTCGCGGTGTGGCTCGGTGAATGGGTAGAAATCAAGAAGGGTGACGGCACCCGACCCACGACACTGCGTACCTACCGCTGGCTCATCGATACCCATATCGTGCCCACGATCGGCCGCATCCGGCTCGACAAGCTCACTCCCCTCGACATCCGACGCCTGGTCGCGGCGGCGAAGGCGTCCGGGTTGTCACCGGTGAGCGTCCGCCACGTGCACGGACTGATCCGTAACGCGCTCGCCGAAGCCGAACGGCTCGACCTCGTACCCCGCAACGTCGCGAAGGCGGTACGGGCACCATCCATCCCACACAAGGATGTCCGGGCGCTGCGTCCCGAAGAGGCCCGACGTCTCATCGAGGTTCTGCACGGTGACCGCCTGGAAGCGCTCTTCGCCTGCGCCCTGATGCTCGGTCTGCGCCGCGGGGAGATCCTCGGCCTGCGCTGGACCGATGTCGACCTTGACGGCGCCGTCCTCCACGTCCGCCAGAGCCTCCAGCGGGTCGACGGCTCGCTGACATTCGTACCGGCGAAAACCGTCCGCTCGCACCGGAAGCTACCAATCCCAGCCCGGCTGGCGGAGCTCCTGCGCCAACACCGGGTGACACAAGCGGGCGAACGGTTCGAACGCGGCGACTCCTGGGTGGAAACGGGCCTCGTGTTCACCTCGTCGATCGGTACCCCACTGGAACCACGGAACGTCAACCGCCGGTTCGATCAGCTCCGGGCAACGGCCGGGCTCCCCTGGCTCCGCCTACATGATCTTCGTCATGCGTTCGCCTCGATGCTGTTCTCCGAAGGGGTACCCGCGCGCACGGTCATGGAACTACTCGGACACTCGACCATCCAACTGACCATGAACACGTATACCCACGTCATGCCCGAGACCCAACGGGACGCCGTGGGACGCCTGGATCACCTGTTCACCGACGACAGGCCAGAAGATGACGAGGACGACAGCACGGAGCAAGCCGGAGACGCCGACCCCACCGACACCGACACCGACACCGACACCGACGAATAGTGATCGACCGCAAATGGGTACAGCGTTGGGTACATTGATCTTCAGATAGGCGTTACCTAAAGTGATAACGGCTGGTCAGGATGGGTGCGCCGCCAGGGACTTGAACCCCGAACCCGCAGATTAAGAGTCTGCTGCTCTGCCAATTGAGCTAGCGGCGCGTGTCGCCTTGCGACGGAACCGAATGTATCAGGTCCGGAAGGGATCGAGGCCCGCAGGTGGTCTCAACCCTTCTCGCAGCCGGTGCCATCATGATCGCCGTCAAGCCTGAACGGGTCGGGTGCCAGCACCCGAAGCGGGCCGCGCACGTAGTTGGGGCCATCGCCCGAGCCGCCGGCACAGTCGTAGTCGCCGATCCCGTCCTGTAGACAGACATCCGGATACGCGGGGTCACAGTTGCGCGCCGGTGCGGCCGCCACGGCCGTCGCCGGCCGCGGTGCGGGCGCAGCCACGGGAGCCTGGGCCGCAGCCTGGGCCGATGTTCGGGATACCGGATGTGTAGTCGGGGCCGTGGCAGCCTTCCCGGCTGCGGACGCGGCAGCGGACGTCGTCGCGACCGCTACGGCCGGTTGCGGGGCCGGCGGGATCTCGCCGGCCGTCGGTGTCACCGGCCCAGCTGCGACGGCCTCGCCGACAGGCAACCCGACAGTGGCCGACGGGCTCGTGGCCGGGGACGGAATCGATGACCCGGACGGGCTGACGGACGGGCTCCGCAAGCTCGACACCGCCAGCGACGTGACCGCGGCCGAATCGTACTTGTTCCCGGCCGCCGCGAGCACGAGCAGGCACAGAAAACTCGCTCCGGTGATGAATCCAGCGGTACGGCGGTTGTGAACACGCACCCGGTGAAGATGCCCGCGCACCAGCCCGACAGTTCCGGCAAGCATGATAACAAAAACGATGAAAAAGCAAAACCTCAGCATGCATCCCCCATGACCATGATGGGTGGACTTTAGCGCATGCCGCAAATGAGCCGTGACCGGCCCGGCCGGCCATACCACGGACCGGATGTCATCTCGTCGGCGGCGCCAGGTTCGCGCTGCGGGCGACCTGGCGCCGTGTCCCGCCCGTGCCCCATGCTGAAGACGCTCAGGTCCGCGCCGAAGATCGCGGGCGAAGACGTCTCTGCTACGCGTCTACGCGCCCGCGGCGGACTCCTCGGGCATGGGATCGCCGAAACGCCAGCCCGGCACGATGCCACGGTTGAAGAAACTGCGGAACTCACGCACGGACGGGCCGTCCGGTTTCACCCAGAGGGTCTTCTCGGGCATCCGCAGCCATTTCAGGACGTCCATGTCGGCATAGGCGTTCCGCCGGACGGTGAGCCACATTATACGGGCGAGCGCGTGGTTGAGCGGAGCGAACAGCGGCCCAGTGCCGATCTTACGCACCACGACCCGCCAGGTGAAAATCGTAAGGTCGTCCCGAATCGGCGTGCCGCCGAGGACCATTGTCAGCATCGGTCCGGAGCGATCGACCGTGGCGTCCTTCTGCGTCCGGTAGATGGCCGCGGCCGGGCCGATCATCTCGATGAACGCGAACGGTCTGAACCATCGCTGGACCTTGTTCCGGCTGGCGGCGTCAGCTGGCCGGAGCTGGTACTCGAGACGGTCCTCCTTGTTCACCATAACCGCGTACTCAAGGCGTCCGGTGCCCTTGTGCGCATTCGGGAAATGGTAGATATCGGCGACGTGCTCCGCGACTGGCAGGAGTTTTCCGTGCGCGATGTAGACCTGGCCCTTGAGGTTCAGGTACTTTTTGGAGTCGGCATAGGAGACCTCCGTGAAATCACCGGCGGGCGCCGGGCCGTACCAGAACCAGATGTTACCGGCGTGTTCGCGAACAGGGATCGACCGCTGGCCTGCCCGCGGGGGGATCTTCGAACGCTCCAGCCCGGGGATGACCTCGCAGCCCCCATCCGGCCCGAATTCCCAGGCGTGGTAGCCGCACTTGATCCGATTCTCGACGACAGTACCGCAGCGGGCAAGGTCAGCGCCCATGTGGCAGCACTGACTGTCGATCATGCCAACGTCGCCGTCCTTCCCCCGGAAGAGCGCGAACTGGTGAGACATGAACTCCACCGGGACGACCTGACCGGGAAGAAGGTCTTCGCTGAACCGGGCGAAATACCAGCCCAGCGGGTAGTCGGTCCGCTGCTCCTCGTTCGTGGACTGGTCCTTGAGGAGCCGTCTGTCATATTCCTTGAGTTGTCTCTGCCATTTCGACTTCGACACGGGTCCTCCGGGAGTCCTACTTCTTCAGGGCAAGTATGCGGGCCATGGCCGAGATATAACTGATGACACTGCCGGCTGGCCGGCCGCTCGGCGTGGCAACACATGATCGACGTTAGCACGCGAACCACACCAGATCTCACCAAGTCCACCGCGTGACCGAAAGAACAAGCGGAGCCCGCCAGTCAGGAAACACGGTAACGACAATGTTTCGGGCGGGCGCAGTCGGCTGAATCACGCTGTTACAAACGCCATACCGATGCGGTGAAGTGTTTCCCGTGGCGTAGGCTACCACTTTTCCACGGCGGCCGGACAGCCCTTCACCGCCCAGTTATTTCAACCGTTGGGCGGTGCGTGAATTTCCACTTTTTCTCGGTCCAGGAAACACTGCTGGTGGCTCAGCCTACATCCACCCAGTTCAAGGTGCGTTCAACCGCCTTGCGCCAGCCCGCGTAACCGCTTTCGCGCCGATCCGCCGACCACTCGGGTTCCCACCGGCGATCCTCGCGCCAGTGCGCGGCGAGTTCATCGGTGCCCTTCCAGAAGTTCACCGCAAGACCGGCCGCGTAGGCCGCGCCCAGGGCCGTCGTCTCCGCGATCACCGGCCGGCTGACAGGGATGCCGAGGATGTCCGCCTGCGTCTGCATGCACAGATCGTTGGCCGTCACGCCGCCGTCGACCCGCAGGATGTCGAATGTGACCCCCGACTCCTTCCCCATCGCCTCGGCCAGGTCGCGGCTCGAGTAACAGATCGCCTCAAGCGTGGCGCGGGCCAGATGGGCGCTGGTGTGAAAGCGCGACAGGCCCACCAGCGCTCCACGCGCGTCCGACCGCCAGTACGGCGCGAACAGCCCCGAGAAGGCTGGGACGAAGTAGATGCCGGCGCTGTCGGGCACCTGCCGGGCCAGTTCCTCGCTCTGTGCCGCGCTGGCGATGATGCCGAGGTTGTCTCGCAGCCACTGCACCGCCGAGCCGGTGACCGCGATCGAGCCTTCCAGCGCGTACACCGGATCCTGGTCACCGAACCGGTAACCGACCGTGGTGAGCAGGCCGTTGCCGGACCACACCGCCCGCGTCCCGGTGTTCAGCAGCAGAAAGCTGCCTGTGCCATAGGTGTTCTTGGCCTGCCCGGCGGCGAAGCACACCTGACCGACGGTCGCCGCGTGCTGGTCGCCGAGAGCACCGGTCAACGCCACCTCGCCGCCCAGCGGCCCGGCCCCGGTGGTCGTCCCGTAACCGGCCGGCTCGGATGACGACCGGATCGCCGGGAGCATGGCCCGCGGGATGTCGAAAAACGACAGCAGCTCGTCGTCCCAGTCGAGGGTCTGGAGGTTCATCAGCATGGTGCGGCTGGCGTTGGTCACATCGGTCACGTGCGCCCCACCACGCGGGCCACCGGTGAGGTTCCACAGCAGCCAGCTGTCCATGGTGCCGAACACGGCATCGCCGCGCTCGGCGGCCCTGCGGACCCCTTCGACGTTGTCGAGGATCCACTGGATCTTGGCTGCGGAAAAGTAGGTCGCGGGCGGCAGGCCGGCCTTGCTCTGGATGATCTTCCCGCGGCCATCCCGGGTCAGCGCCGACGCGAGCCGGTCGGTCCGGGTGTCCTGCCAGACGATCGCGTTGTAATAGGGCCGGCCGGTGTGCGGGTTCCACACCACCGTGGTCTCCCGCTGGTTGGTGACACCGAGCGCCACCAGGTCGGATGCCCCGAGGTGAGCGCTGGCCATGGCCGACTGGATGACCACCGCGGTACGTTCCCAGATCTCGACGGGATTATGTTCGACCCAGCCGGAGCACGGCAGAATCTGCTGGTGCTCCAGCTGGTGGCGCCCGGCCTCGTTGCCATTATGATCAAAAATCATGAAACGAGTACTGGTGGTGCCCTGATCGACCGCTCCGACGAAGTCGTTCATCGTCCGCTTCCTCCTGTCGGCCGGTGGCCGTTTCCCACGACATGAGGAAGAAAACCACGTGCCGACGGCCCGCGCAGCAGACGATCCGCCTTGGCCGCGGTGCGTCCGAGCCTGCCGGCTGACGGCTCTCAGCCGGTACTCACCTCTCGACCGGCGAAAAGCGACACATCTTTTCAGCTCGATTTGGGAAAATTCGCCAATCCTGGAGGCCTGTCCCGGCTATTTCCGATCTGGCCCCGCGGGCGCCAGAGTGTAACAATTCGATGGCAGCGCCGACGGAGAATTCGGCCAGCGGTGAAAGAAATCACCTGGAAGCACGGACCAGCCGGCCGTCAAGGCCGTTCCCGGAGGTCAGCCGGGGTGGCCGGGATGATTCGCGCGACGTTGCCCGACTGACGGATCAACCGACGGCCCGCCGTACTACGTTTAGATCATCATGGAAGTGGAGACAGACAGCGGGAACGCCGGGCAACCGTACGGCGACGATTTCGTTACCCATCGGGTTGATCGGGCGAAAGACCTGATCATCACGCAAAGCCGCTTACGCGGTCTGCTGCGCGCGAGCCGGATGGTCGCCTCCGACCTGAGCCTGCCCGTTGTGCTCACCCGTATTGTCGAAGCAGCCTGTGATCTTGTCGACGCCCGCTACGGAGCGCTCGGTGTGATTGCCCGTGACCAGAACCTGGAGCAGTTCATCCATGTCGGCTTCGACGAGAGCATGGTTCGCCGAATTGGTGATCTTCCGCGCGGAAAGGGCATTCTCGGCCTGCTCATCCGGGAGCCCTACCCACTGCGCCTCGACGACATCACCACCGATCACCGAGCGGACGGATTCCCTCCTGGGCATCCGCCCATGCACAGTTTCCTCGGCGTTCCGATCCGTATCGGCACCAAGGTCTTCGGCAATCTCTACCTGACGGACAAACAGAACGCGTCGCGCTTCACCACCGAGGATGAGGAACTCGTCCAGGCGCTGGCGGCGAGCGCTGGCGTCGCCATTGAGAACGCGCGCCTTTTCGAGGAGTCCCAACGCCGGCAGCGGTGGTTGCAGGCGTCCGCCGACATCACCCGCCATCTCCTGGCCGAAGGCCCGAACCCACTGGGACTGATCGCGCGTAGGGCCCAGGAAGTCGCCGCGGCCGACTTCTCCGCCATCCTGCTCCCGCGGGCATCGCCCGAGGAACTCATCGTGGAGGTCGCGACCGGCGGACATCCTGACGGGCTGGTCGGCGCGATCGTTCCCGCGTCGGATCCGCTGGCCGGGCACAACGGCCCGCTGATGGTTATTCCACTGATCGCCTCGGAGGAAAGCGTCGGCGCGCTCGTCCTCGGCCGGCACCACAACGGCCGGCTGTTCACCGATGCCGACATCGACATGGCCTCGGGGTTCGCCGGCCATATCGCGCTGGAACTCGAACTGGCCCAGGCCCGTGCCGACCGCGACCGCATAGCCGTTCTGGAGGAACGCGACCGGATCGCCCGTGACCTGCACGATCACGTCATCCAACGGATCTTCGCCACGGCGATCGGGCTACAGGGCATGGCCGCACGGGGCGAGGCAACCGACGACCAGTCCGAACGGCTGGCCTCCTATATCGAGGACCTGGACGAGACCATCAGCCAGATCCGGACAACGATCTTCCAGCTGCGCCGCCGCGGCCGGGACAACGCCCCGAGCCTGCGTGGACAGCTCCTCGATGTCGTCGACGACGCCACCGCGGCCCTCGGGTTCGCGCCGCACCTGCGGTTCGAGGGGCCGTTGGACTCCTCGGTCTGTGAGGGCGTCGGGGAGCACCTGGTAGCCGTACTGCGGGAGGCCCTGTCGAACGTCGCCCGGCATGCGCGAGCGACACAGGTGAACGTGACGGTCTGGTCCACCGACGGCGAGGTACGGATCGATGTGATCGACAACGGGCTGGGCGGAGTGGATCCGGATGACCCCGGCAGCGGCGGCAGCGGGCTGGCCAACATGCGCAGCCGGGCCGAAGAACTGGGAGGCAGGTTCCTCGTGTTCTCCCCCGCGTCCGCCGGTACCCGGCTGTCCTGGTCCGCCCTGACCCGCCCACCGGGTCGGCACGCCTGACCCGGTGGGCGGGGGCGGGGGCGGGGGCGGGGTCAGGCTACCGAGCGCAGGCCGGACATCCCGCCAGTGAGCGTGCCGGTGCCGCCCGCCAGTTCCACCACCGCGTCCAGCTCGTCGAAACCGCTGGTCCGGTGGGTGATGAGCAGGAGCGTCCGGCCGCGGGTCACGTCCAGGATCGTGCGCATCACCGCGGCCTCGGTCACCGGGTCGAGATGCGCGGTCGGTTCGTCGAGGACGAGCACCCGCGGGTCGGCGAGCAGCGCGCGAGCGAGCAGAAGCCGCTGGCGCTGGCCGCCGGACATCCGCTCGCCGTCCGCTCCGACCCTGGTCGCGAGGCCGTCGGGCAGCCCCGCGACCCAGTCCGCGAGGCCCACCCGGGCAAGCACACCGGTGAGCTCCGCGTCGGCCGCCCCGGTATGGGCGATCAGAAGGTTCTCCCGCAGTGTCGCGTCGAACACGTGCGCGTCCTGCGTCATCCCGGTGACCCGTCGATACAGCTCATCGGTTCCGACGTCCCGGATGTCCACACCGCCGACGAGCACCCGGCCCGCCTGCGGATCACGGAAACGCAGCAGCAGGTCGACGACGCTGCTCTTGCCCACGCCGCTGGCCCCGACAAGCGCGACCCGGCCACCGGCCGGCAGGTACAGGTCGAACCCGTCGAGCACCAGCGGGCTGTCCGGGCCGTAACGCAGGTGGACACCGGTCATCCGGACGTCGAGCGGCCCGTCCGGCAGCGGGCGGGGCCGGATGGGCTCGCTGACCGGTGGCTCGCGGTCGAGGACGGCGAAGACCCGGCCGGCGGCGTGGCGGGCATCGGCGAGCGCGGCGAAGGCACTGGTGAGGCCCGCCAGCGGCTCGAAAGCCACGATCGTGGTGAGCACGATCACGGCGAGCATGACCGGCGACAGCGTCGCGCGGTGCACCGCGGCAAGCCCGACGACGCTGACCGCGGTCAGGGTGAGTCCAGCGGCAAGCGAACCGGTCGCGGCCCCCCACGCCGGTGACCCGCGCCATGACTCGACCAGCCGTTGTATCTCCTGGTCGCGACGGCGCAGGCGGGCCAGCCGGGAGCGGGCCGCGCCGAACGCGACGAACTCGTCCAGCCCCTCGAGCAACGACACGATCTCGGTGTCCCGGCGGGCCCGCGCCAACGCGGTGGCCGTGACCGTCCCGCGGGTGTACCAGGCGGTCACCGGCCCGGCGAGCAGCGCGGCCGCGGCAAGCCCGACAGCGAGGACGGCACCCGCGGCCGGCAGCAGCACACCGACCCCGATCACCGCTCCGGCGCAGGCGAACGCCGCCGACGCGGTCGGGCCCACACCCCGCAGCAACGACTCCCCGACCCCGTCGACATCCGCGGTGAAACGGCGCAGCAGGTCCCCGCGCCGATGGGTGCCAAGACCCGCGGGAGCCAGCGGGACCAGCCGCGTGAACACCTGCGCGCGCAGCCGTGCCAGCCCGCGCAGGGCCGCGTCATGGCTGGCGAGCCGCTCGACATAACGAAAGACCGGCCGGCCGAGCCCGAAGGCACGCACGGCGACGACGGCGACCATCAGCGTGAGCACCGGTGGACGCTGGGCTGCCCGGACGATCAACCAGGCGGACGTGGCGGTCAGGCCGATGCCGCATCCCAACGCGGCCGCCCCGGCAATGATGCCGAGCGCGAGCCGTCGCCACGCCGAGGCGAACAGCATGAATGCCCGCCGTGGCGAGGCGGGCGGCGGGCCCGGGAGTGGAACGGCTGGTGCCACCACCACTGAACGATCATGTAGATGGATGGCCGCCGGCCGGCCCACGACCGCGCCGGGGGCCACGGCTGGAACCGCGCCGGAGCCGGCGAGGCGCGTGCTGGAGCTGGAGCTGGAGCTGGCGAGGCGTGTGGCCCGCGGGCGAACTGGCGCGGGAGCCACCGTCCGGTCGTCGACCACCTGCCCGGCCGAAACCGTGACAACCCGGTCAGCGACTCCGGCGAGCATGTCGGAGTGTGCCACGAGCACCACCGTCGCACGTCCCCGCAGCGCCGCGACGGCCATGGCCACGTGCTCCTCCGCCGCGGCGTCCAGGCTTTCGCCCGGCTCGTCGAGCAGCACCAAGGCCGCGTCGCGGACCAGCACGCGGGCCAGCGCCACCCGCCGCAGCTCGCCGGCTGACAGCTCCCCACCGTCCTCGCCCACAACGCGGTCCGCCGCTGGCGCCCCCGCGGCCGTCAGCGCCGCGGTGATCTCGGCGGCAGTGGCGCCGGGACGCCCCAGCCGGATCTCGTCAGCGACCGTGCCACCGCAGACGGCATGCGGGCGCTGCGGCAGCCAGGCGATCCGGGCCCGCCAGGCGGCCGGGTCGAGGTCCGCAAGGTCGGTCCCGTCCACCAGCACCCGGCCCCGCGCCGGGGCCAGTGCCCCGCGCAGCAGTGCCAGCAGCGTGCTCTTGCCCGCGCCGCTCGGCCCGACCAGCGCGACGATCTCGCCACGACGAATGGTCAGGTCGACGCGCCCCGCATGGCGCAGCCGCACTCCGTCCAGCCGCAGCGCGTCGAACCGAACCGGTACGGGAAGCGGCCGCCGGCCGGCCACGCCGCTGCTGTTGCCGGCACCGGCACCGGTATCGGCATCGGCACCTGCACCGGTGCCGATGGGCGCGGCGTCGATCGCGTCGAGGGCCGTGCCAGCCGCGGTCAGGCCGGAAACGGTCGCGTGATATTGCATCCCCACCTGCCGCAGCGGCAGGTAGACTTCCGGGGCGAGCAGCAGCGCGAGCAGCCCGGTACGCAGGTCCAGCGAACCCGACACCAGCCGCAGCCCGACGGACACCGCGACCAGCGCCACCGACAGGGTCGCCAGCAGCTCCAGTACGAACGACGACAGGAACGCCCAGCGCAGCGCCACCATGGTCTGTTCCCGGTAGGCGTCGGTGATCCGGCGGATCACCTCCACCTGGGCTTTCGCCCGGTTGAAGATCTTCAACGTCGCCAGTCCCTCGACCACGTCGAGAAAATGTCCGGACAGCCGCCCGAGCACCGCCCACTGCTGGTCGGTTCTGCTCCGGGTGGCAAGCCCCACCAGGACCATGAAGGCCGGGACCAGCGGCAGGGCGACAGCGAGCATGACCGCGGAGGTGAGATCCGCACCGGCGATCCGGATCAGCACAAACGGCGGGACAACCACCACCATCACCAGGGCCGGTAGAAAGCGGGTGAGATAGGCCTCCATACCGTCGAGGCCGGCGCCCGCGATGACCGCGAGCGCCCCCGATCCGCCGTCCCGGTCCCGTTCGCCGCCGCGATGACCGCGGGCCGGCCGTTCGACGGTCTGTTCGCGGGCCGGCTGTTCGACGGCGAGCTGTTCGACGACCGCCCCGAGCATGGCGGCACGCAGCTCCGCTGACACCGCGGGGGCGGTCCGCTGCGCGGTCCGCTCAGACACCCAGAGCAGCACCGTCCGGGCGGCCACGACCGCGATGAGAGCCGCGGCCGCGGCTCTGGCACCGGAACCAAAACCAGAACTGGGACCGGCACCGCCGCCCCGGCCAGCCAGCGGTTCCTGGCCCGCGAGCACAAGATCGGCCAACACTGTCGCCTGGATCACCACCAGGACGGCCGAGGCGACCGCCAGTACCCCCAACCGCACCAGGTAGAGACGCAGCGCCGGTACGGTACGAAGCAGCCGTGGATCAACCGGTCTCATGGGATCCAGCCAGATCCGCCAGATCCGCTCCGACCAGCCGCCGCCGGAAGATCCAGTACGACCACGCCTGGTAACCAAGGACTACCGGCGTGAACAGCACGGCCACCCATGTCATGACGGTGAGTGTGTAGTGCCCGGACACCGCGGCGTTGATGGTCAAGCTGTTGTCGGGCATGCCGCGGGCCGGCAGGACATCCGGGTAGAGCGCGGCGAACCAGCTTGCCACCAACAGGGCCATCGCGCCGGCGGTACCGGCGAACGCAAGGCCGTCCCGTTCGCCGAACCAGGCCAGGACGGCGAAACCCAGCGCGAGCAGAGCTGCGGCCCCGACCGCAGCCCCGGCGATGCCACCCCGGACGGCGACCGTCCAGACAACAAAGGCGGCGAAGGCGACCAACGTCGGTGCGGCCAGGCTCCGGGTGACGTTACGGGCGCGGTTGCGTACCGCGCCACGGGTCTTGAGCGTCAGGAACACCGCGCCGTGCAGAACGCACAGCAACAACATCGTCACCCCACCAAGCAGGGCGTAGGGGTTCAGCAGGTAGAGAAAGCCACCCGTCACGTCATGTTCCGGGGTCATCTCCAGACCGCGCACCATGTTGGCGAAAGCGACCCCGAACAGCAGCGCCGGCAGTGCTCCCCCGATCACGATCCCCCGGTCGCACCAGGCCCGCCCCGCCGCGCTGGTGGCCTTGCCGCGGTACTCCAGCGAAACCCCCCGGATGATCAACGAGAACAGGACGAGGAACAGCGCGAGGTACATGCCGCTGAACAGGCTCGCGTACCACTCCGGGAACGCCGCGAACATCGCCCCGCCCGCGGTGAGCAGCCAGACCTCGTTGGCGTCCCACACCGGGCCGATGGTGCCGAGCACCGCTCGCCGGTCGGTCTCGTCATTTCCGCCGATCACCGGCAGCAACGCGGCCACACCGAAGTCGAAGCCCTCCAGCACGAAGAAGCCGACCCACAGGACGGCTACCAGTACGAACCAGAACTCCTCAAGCATCGCCCTACTCCTAGCCAGCCAACGGGCACGCGATCATCGCTGTGGTCACGCGCCCTGAGGGCAACAGGTCTGCGGTACCGGGATGTCAGTAGGCGAGCGACGGCAGCGCCCCACCAGGCTGTGATCGGCCACCAACGGTCACGTTCGGGCTCAGCGCCGGTATCTCGTGCCGGCCATGGTGCAGGAACAGCCGCAGCGCGACCGCGGCCAGCGTTCCGTAGATGACCGTGAAGCCGGCCAGCGTAGCGATCACCGCTGTCGTGGAGACCCCCGGTGACACCGCGTCGGACGTGCGCAATAGACCGAAAACGGCCCACGGCTGGCGCCCCATCTCAGTGAAGATCCAGCCAGCGGTGTTCGCCAGGTACGGCAGGGCCGACGCCCACACGAACGCCGGCAGGAGGTAACGCCCGCCGGGCAGGTGGCCACCGCGCATCCGGAACAGCCCGAGCATGGCGAGGCCGAAGTAGACGGCGCCGAGCCCCATCATGGCCCGGAAGTTCCAGAAGGTGACGCCCATCACCGGGCTGTAGTCGCCCGGACCGTACCGAGCGGCCTCGGCGGCCTGCACATCGTTGACTCCTTGCACCGTCCCGGAAAAGCTGTTGGTGGCCATGAACGACAACAGGCGCGGAAGCTTTATATCGATCTTGTTCTCGCCGCGGGACACGTCACCGTAGGCGAACAGGGAAAGGCCGGCGCCCCGCTCGGTTTCCCACAACGCCTCGGCGGAGGCCATCTTCATCGGCTGCTGGCGGGTCATGACCTGCCCCTGGAAGTGCCCGGACGCCATGACCCCCACCGATGCCACGGCACAGACGACCAGGCCCAGGCGCACGGCCCGCCCATGCAGCTCTACCTGGTGCCCCCGCCGCAGATGCCAGCAGGACAACCCGACGATCACGGCTCCGCCCGTCAGCAGCGAGGCCG
The DNA here is from genome assembly GCF_917627345.1 of Protofrankia sp. CiP3. Classification (NCBI taxonomy): domain Bacteria; kingdom Bacillati; phylum Actinomycetota; class Actinomycetes; order Frankiales; family Frankiaceae; genus Protofrankia; species Protofrankia sp. CiP3. The sequence goes on from NZ_CAKJTM010000062.1 coordinate 25,842, forward strand.
CCAACACATGCGGGAAGGTGACCAGCTGGGTCGGGTTTGTGAGCACCTGCCAGATCGAGGTGAGTTCCGCGTGCCCGGTGTCGGGGTTGATCCGGTACCCGACCGGGTGCTGCATCCACGAGTTGGCCGCCAGGATGAAGTAGGCGCTGATGACCGTGCCCAGCGACGCCAGCCAGATGGTGGCGAGGTGCACGTTCCTGGGCAGCCGGTCCCAGCCGAAGATCCACAGGCCGAGGAAGGTGGACTCCAGGAAGAACGCGATCAGCGCTTCCATGGCCAGCGGCGCGCCGAAGACATCTCCGACGAAACGCGAGTAGTCCGACCAGTTCATCCCGAACTGGAACTCCTGGACGATTCCCGTGACGATCCCCATCGCGAAGTTGATGAGCATCAACTTGCCCCAGAAACGGGTCAGGCGCAGCCATTCGACGTTGCCGGTCCGATTCCACGCCGTCTGCATCACCGCGACCAGCAGCGACAGCCCAATTGTCAGCGGGACGAACAGAAAATGATAGACCGTGGTGATCGCAAACTGCCAGCGCGCTATCGTTTCGTGGCTCATATCCGTTGCCACCCAGCGTATTCCTGGCCTACTTCTTCCTGGCTCATCTGCGTTCCCTTCCAGTAGTCCGGGGACCTGGGCCGCCGGCGGCGCGGAAAGCATCAGCGCGTCGTCGGCGACCGCTGTGCCAGCCGGGGACCTGGGCCGCCGACGGTGCGGAAAAACATCGTCACGCAGCCTTTGGTCGTTACCGGATGACAGCGACCGGGCACGGAGCATGCGTCATAACCTGGTGGCCGACCGAACCGAGCAGCAGGCCACCGAACCCGCCATGGCCACGGGCCCCCACCACCAGCAGCTGGGCGGCGTGGGCAGCCACGATCAGGCCGTGCGCCGCCGCGGCGGCTATCAGCGTCGCCTCGACGGCAGTTTCGGTATCGCGTGGAAGTCCTTGTTCAATAGCTGTGTCAAGAGTGATGCCAGCGGCTTTTTCCAGCTCCGCCTCGTCGAACACGGGGAGCCCGGCGGCGTTGGGCGGCGGCTGTGGCTGCCAGCAGTGCGAAACCCGCAACGGCACATGGCGCAGCCTCGCCTCGACCGCGGCCCAGCGCAGCGCCGCCAGGGATGGCCGTGAGCCGTCCACACCGACGACGATCGGCCGGCGGTCCGGCTGGGACAGTGCCGGCCCGCGTACGACCACCACCGGAACGGGAGCTTCCTGGACACATCGCGCGCTGACCGAACCGACGAACATCCGGCGCATCCGGGCAAGCCCGCGTGCGCCGACGACGAGCATCAACGCGTCCCGGGACTCCTCGACGAGAGCGTCCGAGGGCGCGTCGTAAACCGTCCTTTCAACGACATCGACACCGAGGTCACAGGGATGCGTCCGACGGACCGCGTCGTGCAGCACCTGCATTGCCGCACGTTCGAGATCATCGACGCCGATCGACGGTGAAATGTCGTCCACGACACGTGGACGCCCGCCCGGGCCCCAGGCGAGCACCGCTCGTATCCGAACCCCGATCAACGCCGCGTGCACCAAGGACCAGCGCAACGCCAACTCGGCATCCACGGACGCATCGATTCCCACCACGATATCGGATGTCGTCTCCACACCGTTCACGCTCGCAGCGCCCGGCGACGCGAACGAGAGCGATTCGGGTAGACCGCGGGACCGAAAGTCCCGCCCGCGCGGGCCAGCCAGCCGAAAGGGCCGTCAGCCGGAAAGCTTGGTGGCAAACACCGCCGCTTGCGTCCTGCTGGTCAGGCCAAGTTTTTCCAGAATGGATGACACGTTGTTCTTGACGGTTTTCTCAGCGAGATGAATCCGGCTGGCGATCTGGCGGTTGGTCAGCCCCTCGGCGATCAGGGCGAGGATCTGGCGCTCCCGCTCGCTGAGGGCGGACAGCAGGCGGTCTTCGGGCGCGCCGTCGCGCAACCGGGTCAGCACCCGCTGGGTGACCGCCGGGTCGAGCATGGACTGGCCGGATGCCACGGTCCGGACCGCGCCGACAAGATCAGTCCCTCTGATCTGCTTGAGCACATAGCCCGCCGCTCCGGCCATGATCGCGGCAAAGAGAGCCTCATCATCGTCATGGGATGTCAGGATCAGGCAAGGGACCTCCGGTGTACCGGAACGGATGTCGCGGCACACATCGATGCCGCTGCCGTCAGGCAGGCGGGCGTCGAGTATGGCGACGTCAGGACGTAGCGCCGGGATGCGCCGTAGGGCCTCGGCCACAAGGCCGGCCTCCCCCACGACTTTGATGTCGCCCTGGCTTTCCAGTAGCTCGCGCATCCCGCGCCGGACGATCTCGTGGTCATCGAGAACGAATACGCGGACAGGCTCCACCGAACCGACGATACCTGCCGACGAGGCCTTAGCGACCATGGATGACAGGCAACGGGACATGACAGACCGAAGGGCCTACCGTCATGTGTGTGACTAGCACCGGCACTCTACCCGCGGACCTCGCCCGCACGGTCGTCGAGACAGCGGGGCTGGCCCCGTCGATCCACAACACCCAGCCGTGGCGGTGGCGAGTGGGCAGCACCGGCCTTGACCTCCTCGCCGACACCTCGCGGCGGCTCACCATCGCCGACCCTGACGGTCGTCAGCTCCTGCTGAGCTGCGGCGCGGCACTCCTGCACGCCCGCCTCGCCATCCGGGCCGCCGGGCTCATCCCAACGGTGACGATCTTTCCGGATGCGCGTGACGAACTTGACGCCGGGCCGTTGGCCACTATCGCCATCAGGCCCGCCGCGGCCACCCAGCCCGCCGATCCCGACAACGCCATGCTGCTCGCGGCAACCCGCCATCGGCGCACCGACCGCAGGCCCTTCGACCCACGCCCGCTGGAACCGGACGCCCTGCGGGCGCTGCGGCTCGCGGCCGAGGCGGAGGCGGGGTGGCTGGTGTCCCTGGACGACGCGGACCTGCGCATCGACACAAGTGTGCTGATCGCCCGCGCCGACTGGCTGGAGAACCACGACCCGGCCTACCGCGCGGAACTGGAGTCCTGGAGCCGAACCAGCACGGATGCGGTCGATGGCATACCCCGTGATGTGGTGATCAGCTCAGATCAGCCACGGCAGTCCGAATTCACGGTGCGGGACTTCAACGTGGTCGGCGAAGCCGGCCTGCGGCTGCAACAGACCGGCGTGGAACGCCCGATGGTGCTCCTGATCGGTACCGACAGCGATACCCCAGCCGATCGGCTGCGAGCCGGCCAGGCGATGGAACGGGTCCTGCTGACCGCGACCGCGCGCGGTATCGCCACGTCACCGCTGGGCCAGGCTGTCGACCTCGAGTCAACCCGGGAGCTGCTGCGGCACTCGATCGGTGGCCTCGGGCACATCCAAATGATCATCAGAGTAGGCTACCCGCTGCCGGACGCCGAGACGCTGAAGGCGACACCGCGCCGATCGGTCGACGACATCCTGCGGTTCGAATGAACGCACT
>NZ_CAKJTM010000063.1:0-28750 GCF_917627345.1 Protofrankia sp. CiP3
GTGTCCGCCCGCCGGAGCCGGAGCCGGGCCGTGGCCGGGCGGGCCGCTGGCCGCGGTGCACGACAGGCCTCGCCGCCGCCGGGGCGGGCACGGCCGGCACCCTCGCCGCGGTACTGCTGCTGACCGCGGTCGCTGTCGGGCTCCACCGGCTGCTGCCAGCCGCGGCCCCACCATCGATGGCCCGGCTGGTGGCCCTCGCGGTCCTGGTCGGTGCTGTGGCCGCCGTGACCGGGCAGGCGTGGCGGTCCCCACCGGCCCCAACCCTGCCAACGGCGGGCCAGGGCAGACACCAGATGTCGGGGCGCGGACGGTTGCTAGCTGCCGCTGTCGCCGTGCTGCTGATCATGCTGCTGGTGGGGGCGGGGGTGGCGGGGGCTGCCCCGCTGCACCTGGCGCAGGAGGCACCGCAACCACCGCCCCCACCAGCACCGCAACCGACGTCCCCGGATCTCGACACGGTCCTCAAAAATCTGCGGAACTGGCTGATCGGGATCAGTGCGACCGTCGCGACACTGTTCTTCACCCTCGGAGGGATGCGCTACCTGGGCGCGAACGGCGATCCCGGGGAGGTGGAGCGGGCCAAACAGGCCTTCAAGAACGCCGCGGTCGGCTACGGGCTGGCGATCCTCGCCCCGCTGTTGTTGAAAGCGTTGAAGTCCGTGGTCGGCGCCTGATGGCCCCCTGCCCGGCCCGCCGCATCCTGACCCGCGCCCGGCCGATGCGACACCGACGCCAGTGCCGGCGGGTCGCCGTGATGATGACCGTCCTGGTCGCGATCGCCGGGATCCTCGGGCTGTCGAGATCGGCGACGGCGCAGGTCCCCGCACCGGCGCCCGGACCGGCCCCGGCACCACCAGCCTCCGCACCGGCCACCCCGGCGCCGATCCCCACGACGCCGACAGCACCGCAACCGCCACCGGCGGCGGGCATCCCGGCCCAGCCCGCACCCCAACCGGGCACCGCACCCGCACCCACGCCAGCACCAGCGGGAGACCCGGCCACACCCGCACCGACGGCCGGAGACGGCGCGGCGACGCCACCGGCGGCCCGGCCGGCACCGACAGCACCGGCGAATCCCGGCGCGGACCCGGCCGCCGGCCAGCCCGACCGGTTCCCGACCCCGTCCCCCGGGTCATCCCCGACCCCACCGGCGACGACCGGCGGTGGGGATGGCTGGTTCGACTGGCTCGACATCCCCGGCCGGATCGCCCGGGCGATCAACAACTGGTTCTCCGACCTCATCGCAGCCGCGCTACAACCGATGCTGCGGCTACTGGGCCGCACCGTGCTATCCACCCCCGACATCACCGCCCAACCACGGGTCGTGGACCTGTGGCACGGCAGTGTCGTCCTCGCGAACAGTCTGTTCCTGCTCATCCTCACCGTCGGCGGGATCGCGGTCATGGGCTACGACAGCGTCCAGACCCGCGCCACCGCCAAGGAACTCGCCCCCCGCATGGTCATCGGGTTCGCCGCGGCGAACCTGAGCCTGACCCTGCTCGGGATCGCGATCCGCCTCGCGAACGCCCTGTCCCAGGCGTTGACCGCCCAGCGGATCGACGCCACGGGAACCACCCAGCTACTCCTGACGCTGCTCCTCGGCGGACGGATCACCAACATCTTCCTCATCCTGCTGTCGCTGGTCGTGGTCGGCCTGGCCGCGATGGTCGTCGTCGGCTGGATCGTCCGGATCACGGTGATGATGCTGCTCGCGGTCGCCGGCCCGCTGCTCCTGATCTGGCACGGCCTGCCCTGGACCGAGGGAGCCGCAGCCCTGTGGTGGCGGGCGGTCGCGGGCTGCCTGGCCATCCAGATCGGCCAAAGCCTACTGATCATTCTGGGGTTGCAGATCCTGCTCGGCGGCGACGGCACCGGCGGCCTGCTCCCCAACGGCGACGGGCTGGTGAACATCCTCGTAGCCGCGTCCGTGCTCTACGTCGCGATCCGCCTCCAGAGCTGGGTGGCGCAGCTGGTGCTCCGCGGCAGTGGCGGCCGCCCGATGGTCCTGACCCTGGTCCGCTACCGGCTGCTACGCGCGGGCCTCGCCGCCGCTGGCATCGGCTTGTGACCCCGCCGCTGACATCCGGCGGTATCCGGGCCGGCCCCTGTTCCTTCCACCGTCATCTGAGGCCCGTCCCTGCTCCGGTCCTATCCCGTCCGTCCGGTCTCGTCCATCCGGTCCAGTGCTGTCCGTCCGGTCTCGTCCAGCCGGCCGGTGCTGTCCGTCCGGCGCGCTGACCGCCGTCCCGCCCGTGCCGTCGTCGTTGTGTCCCCGTGCTGTCCGTTCTCAATCGTTGTGGAGGTGTCATGACCGCACTCCGTCCACCCGCCACCGCGGTGTCCGCCGGCCGAGTCCGGATTCCCGCGGATGTGGACCGGCCCGACCGGATCCTGGCCGGACTGACCGCCCGCCAGCTCCTGCTGCTGGCCCCGACCCTGCTCACGGTCACCGCCGTCTACCAGCTGGCCGCACCGGCCCTGCCGCTGCCCCTGATCGCCATGCTGATCGTACCGATCCTGGCCGCCGGCACCATGCTCGCCGTGGGCCAGCATGGTGGCCTGCCCGCCGACCGGTATGTCGCCGCCGCGTTGACCCACCGCCGGGCACCGAAACAGCAGGTCCCTGCCCCGCACGGGGTCCCCGCCCTACCCGGCTGGCTCCCCACCCTGGGCCCCGACGGTCACCGGCAGCCGACACCGGCCCGGCCACTCGCCGCCGGGGTCGACACTGCCGGGATGGTCGACCTCGGCGCCGACGGGGTCGCGGTCCTCGCCGAAGTCGACGCGGTGAACACCGCGCTGGGCAACGACCACGACCGCCAGCTCCAGGTCGCGGTGTTCACCGGGATGCTCAACGCCCTGTCCGGCCCGATACAGATCACCGTCCGGGCCGCTCCGGTGCGCCTGGACCCGCACCTGGACCGGCTGCACGCCCTCGCCCCCGGACTGCCGCACCCGGCGCTGGAAACCGCCGCGGTCGACCACGCCACGTTTCTCGCCGACCTCGCCGGCCGACGCACCCTGCTGACCCGCCAGATCCTGCTCACCGCCCGCGAACCCATCGGCCCCGGCACAGACCGGACGGTAGCGGCGGGCCGGGCGCTACGCCGACTGGAGGAAGCCGCCGGGCTGCTCGCCGCCGCCGGGGTCGGTGTACGGATCTGCGACGCCGACACCGTGACCGTTCTGCTCGCGACGCTGGCGCACCCCACCGGCCTCCCCCCGACCCCGGGTGTCACCGCGGCCGGCACCATCACCGCTCCCGACCGAGGAGACCGGCAATGAGCCCCCGCCGCTGGCTGCGTGGACCACGCCACTCCCCAGGCTCCACCCCGACCGCCGAGGGGCCGGCGCTGTTCACCCCACCGGCGATGCACGTAACCGCGAAACATCTGGAAATCGCCGGCATGTACGCGGCGACGGTGACCGCGGTCGGCTACCCCCGCGAGGTCGGACCCGGCTGGGCCGAACCGCTCCTGGCCTACCCCGGCCGCCTGGACGTCGCCCTCCACATCGAACCGATCGTCCCGGCGGTCGCCGCGGTCCGGCTCCGCCGCCAGCTCGCCCGGCTGGAATCCGGCCGCCGCGCGGACGCCACCGCCGGGAAACTCGCCGACCCCGCCCTCGACGCCGCCACCCACGACGCCGCCGATCTCGCCGGCCGGCTCGCCCGCGGCGAAGCCCGCCTGTTCACCGTCGGCCTGTACCTGACCTGCTACGCCCCCACCCCCGCCGACCTCGAGGTCGAACGTGCCCGGGTAACCGCGGTCGCCCACAGCCTGCTCCTCACCGTGCACCCGGCCACCTTCCGCGCCCTGCCCGGCTGGGCCACCACCCTGCCGGTCGGCACCGACCTGCTGCGGATCCGCCGCACCTTCGACACCCAGGCGCTCGCCGCCGCGTTCCCGTTCACTAGCCCGGACCTGCCGCTACCCGACCCCGACCGGCCCGGCGCCGGCCCGGTCGTCTACGGCCGGAACCTGGCCTCGGCCGGCCTCGTCGTGCACGACCGGTGGGCGTGCGCTAACTACAACTCGGTCACCCTCGCGCACTCCGGCGCCGGAAAGTCCTACCTGACGAAACTCGACGTGCTCCGCTCCCTCTACCAGGGCGTCGCAGTCGCCGTCGTCGACCCCGAGGACGAATACACCCGCCTGGCCGCCGCGGTCGGCGGCACCCATCTCGCCCTCGGCGCCCCGGGAGTCCGCCTCAACCCGCTGGACCTCCCCATCCACGGCCGGGCCGACCCGGACCTGCTGACGCGGCGGGCCTTGTTCTGCCACACCCTGATCACCACCCTCCTCGGCGACGACAACGGACCCGCTCCCACCGCCGGCGGTGGGAGCGGGGTGGATGCGGCCGGCCGGGCGGTCCTGGACCGGGCGATCCTCACCGCCTACCAGCACGCCGGGATCACCGCGGACCCCCGCAGCTGGAACCGGCCCGCACCCCTGCTCGCCGACGTCACCGCCGCCCTGCACACCGACACCGACCCCGCCGGGGCGGCGCTCGCCGCCCGCCTCGCCCCCTACACGACCGGCAGCCACCGGAGCCTGTTCGACGGGCCGACCAGCACCCACCCCGACGGCCACCTGGTCGTGTTCTCGTTGAAACATCTCCCCGACGAGCTGAAGGCCGCCGGCACCCTGCTCACCCTGGATGCGATCTGGCGGACCGTCGCCGACCCGCACGACCGGTGCCGGCGCCTCATCGTCGTCGACGAGGCCTGGCTGCTGATGGCCCGCCCGGCCGGCGCCCGGTTCCTGTTCCAGCTCGCGAAAGCGGCCCGCAAGCACTGGGCCGGCCTCTCCGTGGTCACCCAGGACGCCGCCGACCTGCTCGCCACCGACCTGGGCCGGGCGGTGGTCGCCAACGCCGCCACCCACATCCTGCTGCGCCAGGACGCCAGCGTCCTGGCGCAGGTCCAGGCCACCTTCCGGCTCTCCGACGGGGAAACCGGCCGGCTCCTCGCGGCCCGGCCCGGGGACGGACTCCTGCTCACCGGCACCGCCCACCGGGTCGCCTTCCACGCCGACGCCTCACCCACCGAACATCAGCTGATCACCACCGATCCGGTGGATCTCACCGGCCCGCACCCGCCCCACCCCGGCGAGCGCCCGGTCGGTCTGCCCGGGCCAGCCGAGCCGGAGCAGGCGGCGGACGCCGACCCCTGCTGACCCTCTCGGCCCGCTCGGGATTCCCGTATCCCACCACACCCGCCAGCGGCCACTGTTGGTTCCCCCATTCCCACGTTCTGTGAGGTTGCCATGAGCGCACCCCCCGCACCCACAGCAGCCCCGTTTCCCCCGCCGGCTGGTGTGTCGAACGGCCCGGCCGGTCTGCGGGCCGACCCGGCCGGCTTCTGGCACACCGTGACCCGCCGCACCGTCGACGTGCTCCTGATCTGGGGCCCACCCCTCGGCATCCCGCTCCTGGTCCTGCTCGCCGTCGGCGTCGTCATCCGCGGACGGGTGCGGGCCGCCCGCCATGCCCGGCTGGCCACGGGGGCCCGCACCGTGGAGATCCTCACCCCACCCGAGGTGCACCCGCAGGCCGCCCAGGTGTTCTGGGGGCAGATGGTCGGCCTGCTCCGCCCGCCGTGGCAGCGCCTCCTGCACGGCCAGCCGCACCTGGGCTGGGAACTGGTCTGCACCCGGGCCGGCACGGCGATCCGACTGTGGGTACCCGGCCCGGTACCCCCCGGCCTGGTCGAACGGGCCGTGCAGGCCGCCTGGCCCGGCGCCCGTACTACCACCCGCCCGGCGATAGATCCACTGCCCGCCGGGGTGTTGGCGACCGGCGGACGGCTGCGGCTGGCCCGTCCCGACATCCTCCCGCTGCGCGTCGACCACGGCGCCGATCCGGTCCGGGCATTACTCGCCGCAGCCGCCGACCTCGACGACGACGAGACCGCCACCGTGCAGATCCTCGCCCGCCCCGTGACCGGCCACCGCCTCACCCGGGCCCGCCATGCCGCGGCCCGTCACCGCGGCCAGCACACCCCCACCCCGCTGTCCCACCTGCTGGACCTGGCTACCCCGCACACCGGCCGGCAGCCCTCAAGGAGCGTGGCCCGGCGGGTGGGGCCAACGCCGCCGGAGGAGTCCGCGGCATCCCGTGCGATCGGGGCCAAAGCGGTCCAGCCGCGTTGGGAGGCCACCCTCACCTACGCGACCGCGACCGCCACCCGCCCCGCCGGTCGGGCCGGCCGCCGCCGGGCCCTGCGGCCGTTGCAGGGACGGGCCCACGCCCTGGCCTCGGCGTTCAGCCTCTACGCCGGCCACAACTATCTCCACCGACTCACCGTGACCGACCCGCCCGGTCTCCTCGCCGGCCGCCGGCTACGCCGCGGGGACCTAGTCGCCGTCGATGAACTCGCCGCTCTCGCGCATCTGCCCGCCGACGGGACCATGCCCGGACTGGCCCGCGCCGGCGCCGCCGCAGTGCCACCCCCGGTCGGGATCCCCACCCCCCGCACCGCAACGACCACGGTGAAACCGCTCGGGGACACCGACGCCGGCCGGCCCCGCCCCGTCGGCCTCGCCGTCACCGACGCCCGCCACCACCTCCACGTCCTCGGCGCCACCGGCTCGGGAAAGTCCACCCTGCTCGCCACTATGATCCTCAACGACGCGGTCGCGGGCCGCGGGGTCGCGGTCATCGACCCCAAAGGCGACCTGATCCGCGACATCCACACCCGGCTGCCCGCCGGCCTGGGCGGCCGGCTGATCCTTATCGACCCCGACCAGCCCGGCCCACCACCGTGCATCAACATTCTCGACGGCGCCGACCCCGCACTAGCCACCGACCAGCTCCTGAGCATCTGCCGGCGGATTTGGGCGGACTCGTGGGGCCCCCGCACCGATGACCTGCTGCGCGCCACCTGCCTGACCCTGCTCACCCCGGCCCCGGCCCGGGTGGGCCGGACGGCCACGCTCGTCGACGTCGCCCGGCTGCTCACCGACACGGCTTTCCGACGCCGGGCCACCGCCGGGGTGACCGATCCGATCCTGGCCGGATTCTGGGCCTGGTACACCCAGCTCTCCGACGGCGCCCGCGCCCACGCCGCCGCTCCGGTCCTGAACAAACTCCGCACCCTGCTGCTGCGCCCGTTCGTCCGTGCCGTCCTTGCTGCCGGCCCGTCCACCGTCAACCTCACCCGGGTGTTGGACGCCAGCGGGATCCTGCTGGTCCGGATCCCCAAAGGCACGATCGGGGACGACGCCAGCGCCGTGTTCGGCTCCATTGTGCTGGCGAAAATCTGGCAAGCTGCTCTCGCCCGCACCCGCCGCCCACCGGGAGACCGGCCCGACGCTGCGGCCTACCTCGATGAGGCGCACACCTTCCTGACCCTGCCGGGTGGGCTCGCCGACATCCTCGCCGAGGCCCGCGGCCTGCACCTGTCCCTCATCCTCGCCCACCAGCACCTCGCGCAACTCCCCGCCGACCTGACCGACGCGGTCGCCGCGAACGCCCGCAACAAGATTTTCTTCGCCTGTTCCCCGCAGGACGCCGCCGTGCTGGCCTGCCACACCGCCCCCACCCTGACCGCGCACGACCTGGCACATCTACCCGCGTTCACTGCCGCCGTCCGCCTCGTCGTCGCCGCCCAACCGACCGCCGCGTTCACCGTCCGGACCCGGCCGCTGCCCGCACCCCGGCCGGGCCGGCCATGACCCGCGCCGGCGGGACCGGCCGTGGGGGCCGAACGCGGCTCGACCCCGACCTGCTCCTCACCCTCGCCGAACGGCTCACCGCCCGCGACCGCTGGCTCATCAGCATGGTGCACGAACACCGGGTGTTGACCAGCCGGCAGATCACCGCCCTGGCGTTCAGCTCCGAGCGGGTCGCGCGGGCCCGGCTCACCGTGCTCCACCGCCAACGGGTCTTCGACCGGGTCCGCCCGCACGCCGGGCACGGCCGACAATCCGCCCTGGGTCACTACCTCCTCGGACCCGCCGGCGCCCCCATCCTCGCCGCCCACACCGGGTTGAGCGTCGGTGAGCTGGGCTGGCGCCGCGACAGCGCCGCCGCGCTGGCGCATTCCCCGCGGCTGTCCCATCTCGTCGGGGTCAACGCGGTGTTCACCGCGCTGGCGCACGCCAGCCGGCCGCTCCCCGCCAGCCAGGGGCTGACCCTGTGGTGGTCGGAACGGCGTACCGCGCAGCTGTGGGGGGACCTGGCCCGTCCCGACGGCTACGGCCGCTGGCACGACCCGGCCGGCGGCGGGGTGGAGTTCTACCTGGAATACGACACCGGCACCGAAACCCTCGACCGGGTCACCGCCAAACTCCACGGCTACACCGCGCTGGCGACCGCCCGGGCCCGCCCGGTCCTGCTGCTGTTCTGGCTGCCCAACCCGGCCCGGGAAACCCACCTGCGCCGCCAGCTAACCGACCCCGCACGGTGGACCCCGCAGATCCAGATCGCCACCGCGACCCCGGCGGCGACCGCGACCAGCGGCCAGACCGGCCCGGCCGCCGCGGTCTGGCAGCCCCTGACCGGTACCGGCCGGCTGGCCCTGGCCGACCTGCCCGCCGCCCTCAACCTCCCCGCGCCCGCACCGATGCCGGCTACGTGGGACGCCGACGACGTACTGCTGGGCGCGCCGTTCCCCCGCCCACCCGACCCGCCGGCGGGCCGGCGGTGACCGGCCGGGTCGCGGTCGCCGCCGGGGCGCTACTCGTGGTCGTCGCGATCCTGTGCGGGGCCGCCGCCGGGGTGTTCACCGGCGCCGCTGGCCTGACCGCGAGCGGCATGGACGGCACAGGCGCGGTGGGTGGCCCGCCGGACGGCACCGCCGCCCGCGACATTCCCGCCGGCTACCAGCAGCTCTACGTCGCCGCCGCCGCGACCTGCCCCGGCCTGCCCTGGCCGGTGCTGGCCGCCGTCGGGAAAGTCGCCCCGTTGACCGGACTACCAGCGGAAACGCCGTGGAGGTGCTGGGCTGGCAGCTTCTTGATCGGTAGGAGTCATGCAGCTGATCGAGGGGAGGCTGCATGACCGAGCACGTCACGCGGGATGTCGAGATGATCCGTCTGCCCCGGTGGGGGCGGGTCGTGCCAGCGACGGGCGTACTGCCGTGGCTGCTGGTGGACGACACCGGGAAGGAGGTCGAACCGGTCCGGCGGTTTCTGCTGGATTTCCTCGCGCGCGGGAACCGGCCGGGCAGCGTCCGCAGCTATGCGTACGACCTGCTGCGGTGGTGGCGGTGGCTCCAGGTCGTCGATGTGGAATGGGATAAGGCGACGTCGGCTGAGGTCCGGGATTTCGTGCTGTGGTTGCAGCAGGCCGAGAAGCTGCGGAACTCGGCGCGGACGCGGTCGGCGGCGACGGCTGGCACGGTCAATCCGGTTACCCGCAAGCGGTATCTCGGTGACAGCTACGAGGCCCGGACGATTCGGCACAGCAATGCCGTGCTACGCAGCTTCTACGAGTTCTGGATCGAACTCGGCGCCGGTCCGCTGGTCAATCCGGTGTCGGTGGAACGCGGGAAGAGCGGCAGGCCGAACCAGCATCGCAGTCCGCTGGAGCCGCTGCGCTCGACGGGTCGGGCTCGTTACAACCCGAAGCTGCCCAAACGCCGGCCACGGGAGATACCCGACGGGCAGTGGAAGGAGCTGTTCGGTGCGCTGCGCTCGAACCGGGACCGGGGCATCCTCGCGCTCGCGGTGAGCAATGCTGTTCGAGCCAGTGAGCTGCTGGGGCTGCGGGGCGTGGACCTGGACTGGGGCGATCAGACGGTGCGGGTGACCCGGAAGGGGACCGGTGCCGAGCAGTGGCTGCCGGCCAGCCCTGAGGCGTTCGTCTGGATCCGGCTGTACCTCGCCGAGATCGGCGAGCTGGACCCGGGCGAGCCGATCTGGTGGACGCTGCGCCGCCGTGACCTCGGCGACGGCATGCGCCGCCAGCCGATGACCTATGAGACATTGCGGGCGGTGTTCCGGCGCGTCAACGCGGTGCTGGGGACCAACTACTCGACCCACGACCTGCGTCATACCTGTGCGCTGCGGATGGCCCGCGACGAGAACCTGTCGTTGCGGGACGTGCAGGTGATCCTCGGTCACGCGCACCTGAGCACGACCGCCGACGTCTATCTCGCCGAGGACGAGAAGACCGTGGTCCGGCGGGTCGGGCAGTATCTGGCCGCACGCGAACACCGCCGCGCTGAGGGTCCGCGGCCGGTCGCGGGCGGCTACGACACCGCTGATCTGTCCGTGCTTCTGGGCGGGGTGACGCAATGAGGGCCGTGACCGGCGCACGTCCCAGGACCGCGGCCCACGGCGAGGTGACGTCCGACCTGGCACCGGGCCAGACGCGGCAGACGGCGCCGTGCGATGGGCTGGATGCCGAGGAGCTGATCGCCTCGCTGCCGTCGCTCCCGTTCTGGACGGGCAGCCGGGCAGATCTCAACGGCTCCCGGCTGCGCGGGGCACGACGGATTCTCGGCTGGCTGGCTGCCCATCCCGGCGACGGCTGGCAGCAGCGGTGGCTGGCGTCGGGAGCGGACGACGGCCCTGGCTGGATCAGCACCGTCGCCGCCGGCGGCGGAGATCTTCGGCCAGTCGGCCGGCATGTGGTCACCGATGGGCTGCACTGCCTGCTGCTGCGACGCGTCGTCCTGCCCAGCTACGAGTTCCTCCACGGCTACCAGACGAACGCCCTGTTCCGCCACGCCAAAGACATGTTCAGCCCCGAGCTGTTCGACCGTGTCCGGCAGGCCGGCCGCGCCGCCGGTCACAGCGCCTACCAGCAGAGCTCCGCCGAGGGCTGCCTCGTCAAGATCCTGCTACACATCGGCCACCAGCTCGACGACTTCACCCCTGCGGACCTGCTCGACTACCGGGCATGGGCGCTGGCACGACGCGGCTCGGCCCCGGCCGGGCTGCATACCGCCTGGGGCCTGCTCCGCGACGTCGGCGTCCTGCCCGCCGACCTGCCGCTGCACCGTGCCGTGGGCCAGGGGCAGCTGCCGAACACCCAGCTGATCGACCGGTACGGCATCCGCTGCGCTCCCGTCCGCGACGTGCTGGTGCGCTACCTCGACGAACGCCGGCCCAGCCTGGACTACGCCTCCCTGCAACACCTGGCAGGCCACCTCGCCGGGCTGTTCTGGGCCGACCTCGAACGCCACCACCCGGGCATCGACAGCCTCCACCTGCCAGCAGACGTCGCCGAGGCATGGAAACAGCGGGTCGCTGTCATCACCAGAAACGGCAAGCCGGTGCCGCGCCGCAACCGGCTGGGCGTACTGCTCTCCGTCCGCGCCTTCTACCTCGACATCGCCCAATGGGCGCTCGAAGACCCCAGCTGGGTGCCATGGGCGGTGCCCAGCCCGATTCGCCAGGCCGACCTGGGTGGCTTCGCCAAGGAGAAGAAGACCGTCCAAGCCCGCATGCACCAGCGGGTACGTGAACGGCTGCCCCGCCTTCCCGACCTCGTCGACGCCGCGGAACGCCACCGCGCCGAGCAGGGCAGCCTGCTGGCCGCCGCGCAAACAGCCGACGTCGGGCAGTGCTTCGAGCACGCAGGCACTCGCTACCGGCGCATCGGGCACGACGAGGACCGGGCACGCCAACGGCCGCGGTACCGGACGTCGATGATTCTGGTCGAAGACGCCGCGAGCGGCGTCCAGCGCGACGTGACCCGGGACGAGGACGACGCCTTCTGGGCGTGGGTCGTCATCGAAACCCTGCGCCACACCGGCTGCCGCATCGAGGAAATGCTGGAGATCACCCATCTGGCACTCGTGTCCTACCAGCTTCCCGACACCGGCGAGACCGTCCCGCTGCTCCAGATCGTCCCGTCCAAGAGCAACGAGGAACGACTCCTACTCGTCAGCCCCGAACTCGCCAGCGTCCTGGCGACCGTCATCACGAGGCTGCGCAACGACAACGCCGGCACCGTGCCGATGATCGCCCGTTACGACCCGGCCGAGCACGTCACCGGCCCCCCGCTGCCCCACCTGTTCCAACGACACGTCCGGCAGCGGCGCGACGTGCTGAGCAACAAGACGGTCTACCGGCTCATCAACGACACCGCCGCGCGGGCCGGACTCACCGACCCAACCGGTCAGCCGCTGCGGTTCACCGCGCACGACTTTCGCAGAATGTTCACGACCGAGGCCGTCAGCAACGGGCTTCCCGTGCACATCGCCGCACGCCTGTTGGGCCACGCTTCCATCACCACGACCGAGGCATATCTCGCCGTCTTCCAAGATGATCTGGTCCGCTCCTACCGTGCCTTCCTGGACGCCCGCCGAGCCGTCCGACCCGCCGAAGAATACCGCGAACCGACCGACGACGAGTGGCGCGAGTTCCAGCAGCACTTCTACGAACGCAAACTTGAACTCGGCGACTGTGGCCGACCCTACGGCACCGGCTGTCAGCATGAACACGCGTGCATACGCTGCCCGATGCTACGGGTCTCTCCCCGACAACGCCCCCGTCTCGTGGGCATCATTCGCAACCTGACAGACCGGATCGCCGAAGCGCGGGCGAACGGCTGGCTCGGCGAAATCCAGGGCCTTCAAGCCAGCCTCACCAAGGCACAGGAGAAACTCGCCAGTCTCGACCGCACCCGTGGCGGAGACCGCGTCACGACGAACCTGACCGACCTCGGCATGCCGACCATTCCCGACCCCAGCCCACCAACTCGCTGTTAACGACCCATCAGCAGGCACCGTCATAAATGATTGGATGCTTAACGCCAGCGTGTCTCCTGCACCTCACCTGCGACCCCATTCCTACACCGCCAGCCGCGCAGATTCCCAGAGGTGATCCGCTACGACCAAGTACATCGCCGCTTCTGTCGCCGCTGTCATCCTGCTCATTGTCATCATCGGCGCCGCCGCCGGGCAGATGGCCGAACAGGTCCTGTGCCCGCCCGTCGTCGGCTGGTTCCTCGGCTGCACCAGCGGCAGCAGCCCCAGCCAAGCAGCCCTCGACGACATCCCCACCGACTACCTCACCCTCTACCAACAGGCCGCCACCGTCTGCCCCGGCCTGGACTGGAGCATCCTCGCCGCCATCGGAAAAATCGAAAGTGACCACGGCCGATCCCGACTCCCCGGCGTCCAGCACGGCGAAAACCCGGCCGGGGCAGCCGGTAGTATGCAATTCCTCGGACCAACCTTCGCCGCCGTGATCGCCCGCCATCCGCTCCCACCCGGCGGCACCACCCCGCCATCGCGGTACGACCCGCACGACGCCATTTACGCCGCCGCGTTCGAACTCTGCGACAACGGCGCCCGCGACGGCCGCGACCTCCCGGGAGCGATCTTCGCCTACAACCATGCCGACTGGTACGTCACCGACGTCCTCAACCAGGCAGCCCAGTACTCTCAACCGAACATGAACAGCTCAGCAGCATGCTCCCCAATTCAATCGACAATCCAATATGGAGCAGATGATCTCAGTAGTGCGGCGTTGACAGCGGCCACCTTCGCCTGCGGACAGATCGGCAAGCCGTACATTTGGGGAGGAAACGGCCAGCCCGGATTCGACTGCTCAGGCTTGACCCAGGCTGCGTACGCGACCGCCGGCATCCAGATCCCACGCACCGCGCAAAGCCAGTACGACGCCGGTCTGCTGGTACCGGCAGGAGCGCCGCTCCAAGCCGGTGACCTAGTGTTCTTCGGTTCCGGTATCCGCGACGTGTCCCATGTTGGGCTCTACCTCGGTCCTGACGAAACGCAATCGATCATGGTTGATGCTCCTCATGAGGGAGCCGAGGTCCGCATCGAATCCTTCCCGACTACGGTCGGAGCTCGATGGGGCTCCCTGACCTACCTCGGAGCCAGCAGACCGGATGCGGGGTAAGCGGGCCATGGCAGAACTCATCGGCGGCATCGAACACCGCACGATCACAATCGTCGACTACTCCGCGGCCTGGCCCGGCCACGTTCGAGCAGGAACAGCGACGGATCCTCACGGCACTAGGCGCCACGGTGGTGCGCGTTGACCACGGCCGTCGAGTTCGCGTGCGCGCAGGTCGGCAAGCCGTATGTGTGGGGCGGCAACGGCGACCCCGGGTTCGACTGCTCCGGCCTGACTCACGCCGCCTACGCAGCGGCCGGCATCCAGATCCCGCGCACCGCCCAGACCCAGTACAACGCTGGGCCTTTGCTCCCGGCGGGGACTCCGTTGCAGACTGGTGACCTGGTGTTCTTTCGGTTCCCCGCAGGACATCCATCACGTCGGGATCTCGCTCGGCGGAACGGCCATGATCGACGCACCGGATTTCGTCGGTCATGATCCATGACTTTCGAACATTTCCGGACTACGCGGGCGCGCGCAGGATCGCGAACTGACATGAGCGTAGCCGGCAGCCTGGTCGTCTTGGCGCGTGATTTCGTGGGCTTCGGTTCGGGTGGCCCGCTCCACCGTGCCTTACTGAGAGGCAGACAACTTAAACGACAAGCTAAGGTACGACGTCTCGTTAAATCACCATTGCGCTCCGCGACCGGTCGTGAATCAGCATCCGCATCAGTATGACGCCTACAGTCAGCTTTCGCTGAGGGTCGCAAGAAACGACACGAAGGCCCATGAGGAACTTCCCGGGAGTCGCTCCGAAAAAGCGGGTCATCAGAAGTTCGGGGAGAGTGATCCCGAGGATGCCGGCAATTGCTGCTCCGATGGTCGAGAAAGCGCCGTTGTTGGGGTCCTGGACAAGCAAAGCGAAGGGATAGAGCAGCAAGGCGACCGGATAAATCATGATGATTGTATAGATCAAGCTCAAAAATAGATCGATTATTCGAGCGACGGTGCGAAGGAAACTAAATGCGAAATCGCTTGCCATGGTCGGCTGCGAGACACTGGCCGGGTCCTCATTTCCGGATGTCCAAGGCGCCTTGGATCCGGCCGTGATGGGCCATCCGGCAGCCGGAGCGGGCCACTGCGCGTCGTCACGGGTCCTCGACGACGGGGCGGGCCGTGGGAGCGACGCAGAATCGGGGAGCTCAGGGGCGCCAGAACAGGTGAGATGATCGGCGCTTCTAGCCCCAGATACGGGTATCCGCAGCGCGTGTTCTTGGTCTAAAGGGTGTACTTGGAACTGCGCCGAGCCCGGGAAGCCTGGCGGATGCGACAGCCGCTGCCGGGCAGGATTCGGCTCGCGTGTCGTACCGACCAGTAGGTCGGCGCGTTGAGGAAAGATCGGCGCCTGACTGGGTTTCGCGCGGCCATCACGCGTCGACTTGATCTGTTGGAGCAGATACTGCCGGGCACCCTCTTCCGAGTGATCGTACAGGTCGAAGGAGACGACGCTACCAAGCAACCCAGCGCGCTCGCAATCCTCCACGCGTATGGGGACCAGCTTGCGTCGGAAGCCGTTCGGGTCCGCCCGGTAGGCCGCCTGCCATTCTTCGTTCCCGTACACGGAGTCGAGATAACCATGGGACAGCACCGCGATGGTCCGTTCGGAGCTGAGGATGCCTTCCTGCATCTGGCGAGTCCAATGGGAGCCGGCCACGAAGTCCCAGGCCTGGAACAGAACCCGATAGCCAACGGACTCAAGCTGCCAGGCGATCCATTCCGCCCATTCGATATCCGTAGCGGTGTAGGAGATGAAGAAGTCCCATTGCGTAGCTACGGCCCCCGTCACCCCGTCGACCTCCATACTCACGCCCAGGAGGAGGTTACCCGGGGGCCGTTCGGGTCTCGCGACCCGTTCCACACGCGCAGGGCCCATCGTGCCTACGGCCCGGTCAGCCGGCCGGGGTGTGACGGCCTCCAGTACGGAGCCGGACAGCCAGGCCCGCGACCAGCGTGCGCTCGATCACGCACGGTCGCCGATGGTAGCCGCGTGCGTTCGGCGGCGACCGGTTAGTCCGCCGGAGGCGTCAGCATCGGGACCAGTGGAAGCGGCAGCCGGAACCCTCCGCCGTCGGCGGGCGGCCAGCCGGGCGAGAACCACCTTGACCTGGTCGACAGTGACGCCGAGGCCTTCCCTACGCACCTGGGGCCTGCGGGCCGGGCGCGGACGGCGTCGTAGTCGCGGCGCAGGCCGTGGGTGAAGCGGTGGAGGTCGGGCTGGTTGTCGGCCTCGACGGCGGCGATCCAGGCGTCGAACAGCGGAACCGGCGGACGACCAGCTCGACCACGACCCCCGCCCCGCCGAGCGCGACGTCGACCAGCCGCCGCCGATACCGGCCGTGCACCCTCGCCGACACCGTCCCGCAGCGCGGGCAGGCAACCCGCTCCGCCCGAGCGCGCACCGGAAGGCGCAGTTCACCCGCGACCCGCGCGACCCCGTCCAGCCGGACATTCGCCCGGGTACTTGTCCCTCTCGTTCTCGGCGCCACACCTCTATGGTGATCGTCTGGAAGACTTCGTCGGCCTGGTGCAGGCGCTGCTCGCGAACCGTTCCGCCGAAGGGATCTTCTGGGGCTGGCCAGGCGACACCGAGGTGGTCATGGCCCGCAGGCCCCGCTGAACGACGAGTCCGTGATCGATCAACGTTTTAGTCCGGAGAAGAAACCGACCACGGCCGCAACCCCGACTGGGTCTCGGAGGCCGGTGCGGTCGGCCCGATGCAGTTCCTGCCCACAACCTTCGCCGCCTACGGGGTCGATGGGGACGGGGACGGCAGGGCCGATATCACCAACCCGGTCGACGCCGTCTACTCGGCGGCAAACTACCTGTGCGCGTCCGGCGCCCGCGGCGGCGTCAACATCCCCGCCGCGCTGTGGAAGTACAACCACGACAACGCCTACGTCGCCCGGGTCCTCACCATCGCCGCCACCTACTCTGAACCGACGTCGAACAGTTCAGCAGCGTGCCCTACCTTTCAGTCAACGGTTCAGTCCGGAGCCGATGATTTCAGTAGCGCGGCACTGGTGGCGGTCACGTTCGCCTGCGCGCAGATCGGCAAGCCGTATGTGTGGGGCGGCAACGGCGACCCCGGGTTCGACTGTTCAGGGCTGACCCACGCCGCCTACGCCGCCGTCGGAATTAGCATTCCCCGCACCGCACAAACCCAATACGACGCCGGCCCCCGCCTAGCCGGAAGAACACCGCTGGCACCCGGCGACCTCGTCTTCTACGGCACCTCCCCGACCACGATCAGCCACGTCGGCGTCTACACCGGCGGCACCCGGATGATAGACGCACCCCACACCGGCGCCGTCATCCGCGACGAGGACTACCGGTGGCCCACATTCATCGGGGCGACCCGGCCGGCCGCGACCCGATGAACCCGGCAGAAAACCGAGTGGCAATACCTTCACCAGTCCGTCGGAAAACCGCGACAATGAAAAGAGACGCTGGTGCATGTGCCACATGAGACGGATACAATGAGAACGCCCCGACGGGTTTCCCCAGCCGACGGGGATACCGCCTGGCCGGGGTGCCGCGACGGCGATTCCGACCGACTGACCTGCGGCTGTTCCACGGCACGGCCACCGGTGCGTGGCGCGGCCGGCCCGTCGACTTCCCGCCCGCGGGGCTCCCGGAGCCGGGGAACCCGGCACGGTCGCGGTCCGAGCGGAACCGACGATGCAACGCTCACCGGCCCGGCATGGTGGGTCACGGCGGCGGGTCGGTGTCCGCTGCCCGCGGGTCCTCCCGCTGGCCGTCCCGCTCCACCTCCTGCGGGTCGTCCTGCCTGGGCAGGACGACCCCGCTGGCCGCGTCCCCGCAGCTCAGCGGGGGTGGGAGGTCCTCCGATGGTCCGCCCGACTCGCCGCGTGCAGGCGCAGTCACACCATCGGCGGCCCGGCGGCCACCCCTACCGGGGCGACCGACGGCCCACCGTGGTGTTCCCGCGCCCGCCCACGCCATGCGGGCCGGGGGCCGGCTGTCGCCGGCCTGCGTACCCGCGGGGCTGGTCTGACGGGTGGTGTGACCGACCCTCGGGGGGTGGGCCGGTCACACCACCGGACAGACCAGCGGCGCCTACGGGAATGGTATCCGCGCGCGGATACCATTCGTGATGCATTCATCATAGCTCGCTCCCACACGGTCGGGCAACCACCCGGGCGGATTCGGACACCCGATAATCGACCGACCAGCCCCCTCGGCAGTCCGGGCACACCGCGTCGACGTCGCGGACACCATCATCCGGATCCCGGGGGCAACCGTCCGGGTAGAACGGGACCGCGACCGCCGACATTCCGGAGTCCCGCCACTGGAGGGAAATGCGGTAGTCGGTGTCGATCGTAGCCATCGAACGTCTCCCATCGGGTCGTGCGGGCCGATAGGACAACGGTAACTCAACCAGGGGCATCAGACAAGGAATCACCCGACCCCATTCCATGACTTTCCACGGATACGCGGAGGCGTGAAATACCTCTGCATCAATAGAAAGGCAAGCGGTTTTCCGCGATTCCACGGGGACCTTTCCCGAAAGAGTCATGAAAAAGGGGCTTTGCTGTTCCGTCGGGTCGAGCTACCGTTGCATTGCAACGAAAAACCGAACAAAAAAGCAGCACCATTCCAGGGGATTCCCCGGATGGGGAATAGAAAGCCGGACGGTTTTTCGAATGAAACATCTACCATGGAGGTGAACTGGATGATGGTCACGGTACGGGTGTGCCCGGAATGCGGGGAACGGGCCGTGGCGGCCGCGCCACGTAGCACGGCCCCCGCCGGTCAGACCGTGGCGGCCTGGTCGCACATCGACGGACAGCCGCTGTGCCCGGTGATCGGCCCATCCGGCTACCAGCCGGCAGCGCCGGTCGTGCCCACCGAGATCGGGCCGACGCTAGCCGGCTGCTGGCTGAAGGGGTCCGCGGTCCGCACCGACGACGAACTGTCCGCGGCCATCATCGCCCTGGCTGTGGACCTCGGGATGGCGACCACGGACGATGACCGGGCGATCCTCGACGCGTGGGCGACGATCACCCCCGCACCCGGCAGCGGGAGCCGACGGGCCGCCGAGGACCTGTCCGAGGCGCTGTGGGCCCTGGCGTGCGACGCCGTGGACCACCTGGGCAGCCTCACCGTGGACGGGGTCTCCTTCGAACTGGACGACGGTCTGACCCTCATCCTCGCCGAGGACCACGACGCGGCCTGACCACCACCGGACCGCACCTCAAACCCGGTGCGGCGCACCCGGGTTGCCCGTCCCTGCGACGGGCAACCCGAGCGCAGCCGGACCCCCATCGCAGAAAGGGGTGGGGCACCGCCGGTGCCCCACCAACCTCCCTCGCCGATCGTCTCCTGAGAGGCCCCGCCATGGACCGCACCGATGAAAACCCCGACAACCTCGATCTGATCGACCTGCTCCAGCACACCGGGTTCACCCCCCGAGACGAGCACCCGGCCGGACGACCCAACGCACTCATGTTCGACCGGGACGGGATCCGCGTGGTCCTCGACGACGGCGAACTGGAAATCCACACCTTCGGACCGGCCCCGGCACGGCTCCCACGCTGGTCGGTGACCGTCAGCCCCACCGCCCCCCTTCTCCTGATCATCGATGTCCTCCACATCGCGGGCGTACCCACAGGCGTTACTGACGCCGGCACCCCCTGACCCCACCCCCGCACCCCCGCACCCCCGCGCCCCCGCGCCCCCGCGCCCCCGCGCCCCCGCCAGCCCACCGTCTGGAGGCCCGCCATGCCCCGTAACCGGATCGAGATTTTCCCGCACCCGACCGACAATCGGACGATCCTCTCCGTGCTGCACACCGACGGCGAGGCCCCGGCCGTCCTACCCACGCCGTTCCTGGCCCCGCACCACACCCCGGCCACGGTCGCAGCACAGCTACGCGCCCTGGCGGTGAACGCCGACACCGACGTGATCGCCTACGCCGACTACCTCTCCTGGGAAGCCACCGCCCGCACCCACGGTGACCGGCACCTCCCCGCACAGATCCGTCCCGGCACCGCCCGCTGACCCCACCCGACCCGAACGCAGATCACCTTCGAAGGGCGACGTTTCCCATGACCGTCCACGAACTGATCAACGCCCTCGAAGCGTGCGACCCGGACACCGAGATCCGGATTGCGGCCCAGCCCAGCTGGCCGTTCGAGTACCCCATCCGGGGGTCGCCGTCGGTGTGCCCGACGCCCCAACCGTCCACATCGTCGCCGGTGAGCTACGCGGCTACCTGCCCGGCCCCGTCCGCGACGAGATCGGCTGGTAACCCCACCCCGCAGCCGACGCGGGCCGCAGCCCACATCACCCTCGACGGGATCAGCACCGTCGCCCGCCTGGAGGTGATGGTCACCCCGCCACCCCCCGAGGCCGTACCCCGCACGGACCGTCGGCTACGCGCCGCGCTCCGCGACCCCGCCGACTACCGCACCACCCCCGGCACGACGGACGCCTACAGCGTCTGGTTCCCCCACGACAACGCCCACACCCGCCGCGACGGCGGCTGCCCGGTGTTCGACGCGGCCCTGGAACACGCCTACGACCACATCCGCGCCGTGACCGACGACCTGGCCCACCACCACGGGGTCGGCGAGCCCCTGCACGTGACCGCCGAGGTCCGCCTCGGCCGGCTGACCATCGCCCGCGTCGCGCTCGCCTACCGTCCGCCGGACCCCGCCACGATCCCCACCACCGACCGCACACTGGCCCAGGCGATCCACGACGAGCAGAGCACCGCCGCACGATGAACCGCGCCGCCAGCGCCGCCAGCGCCGCCAGCGCCGAGAGCCCGACGGCCGGACGCGGCGACGCCCCCGACGCCCATCCGCGGCTCGTCACCGACCGCGCCTGCCCGACATCCTCCCCGTCGATCCGCCTCCATCCGTGATCTGGAGATCACCATGGCCGTCGTCACCGACTCTGCCCCGCGGGCCGCCAAACTGCCCAACGGTGGGCTGCGCCGCATGATCGCCTAGTTCCTGCTCGACCATCCCGGCGCCCACACCGCCAGCGAGGTCTGGAGCGCCCGCCCGCTGCGCCGGTCGTCCGGTGCCGTCGGCAACGCGCTGGACACGCTGGCCAGCCGCAGGCAGGCCGCCCTGACCGACAGCACCCTCTGCCGCTACACCGCCACCGGGACGACCGGCGACGCGTTCACCGCCCCGACGCCCGTCCCCGCACCGCGCCCGCGACCGGCCACCAGGCCCGCACCGGTCGTGCGACCCGACGGCGGGATCCTCCGCCCCAACGGGCAGATCTACCGGCCCCGTCAGCTCGCCGATCTCCCCGATGTCGAGGTGCTGCGCCGGCTGCGGGCGGTGGCCATCCCCGCCCCGCGCGGGACGGGGATGGCCACCGCCCGCAGGAGAAAACCCACCTCGGCGCGCCGCATGTGTAATGGAAATACAGCAGAAAACAGACTGAAGCGCAGGAGTCAACAATACGGCTCCGGGTAGTGAACCAAGAGAGCAAGAAGGAACTGTTCTCCGGCCGTCATGGGGAACCGTTTGAAGATGCGCGAACCTCGGACGGCACGGTTCTCGTCGCGGTCACACGGTCCTGCCGCCCCGATGTCCGGCACGACTTGGCGCGTTATCCCGCGGCCTGGATCGTCCGTCTTTTCAACCAGTTCCGGCCGCACCCGGTGCCGCGTCCGCCTCCTCGCTATCATTTCCTACGGTATTTCATGGAGGAGGAGTACGGACCCGGGCAGGAATGCGCCACCCGGTTGGTCGCCTCCGGCTGTGCCGTGATCTGGATCAGCCTGCCGGGTGAGGAGATTCGGTCCATGGCCGGCGCCGTCCCGATCATTGATACCCGCGAAGGACGGCGCACTGGCCCGGGTGACCCGTGCTGGTGCCCGACACTCTCGATGAGCACGACGGCGCCGGTCGACGTAAGGATCAAAGATCAAATGAAGCAGCGCTGCGGGTTGTCACCGCAGCCCGACCACAACACTGGCCCGGCACCGAGGCCACATCCAGCAGGCAGCCACCAGGACAGGAAAAACCCGGTGCAAAACAGCCGGCGATGAGCGCTCGTCGACACCCGCCGATCAGACGAAGAAAACCAATCATGAGCTGCGAGGACGGCGACCACGGCCCGACTTCTGCATAATGTACGACGGAGAAAAGAACGAACTCCTGTTATCCCGTCCGGTCACACCGGAAAACGCCTGATGGAAAGAGTCATGAAAAACCGGTCCGCCGCGATTGTAACAATACCGACGGTCGAGCTAACGTTTGACCGCAGGGAAAACAATCCGAACGGAAGGACATTGTTCATGGACGTTTCCACCGTCGATCACCGTATTATTATCCGGCTCCGCGACGCCGCCACCTACCCGGACGACCCCGTGCTGAACGCGTCGGACATCACGCCGTATTTCCCGGTGGCTGCCCGGACGAGGCCCCGACTGGATGGCCCCACGACCAGTACCCCTACGACGACCCACACAGCACGACCGTGTGCCCGGCCTGCCTCGCCTCCTGGCGGATCGATCACCTCGTGTCCGACCCCGTCGCGGTGCCGGCCGGCACACCCCTGGCGATCACGTTCGGTTGGACGACCGAACTCGCACGCACGACAGCGCCATCCACGACCGGCTGAATTCCACGGACGCGCGCACAGCGATGGTGCGGTCCGCCCGACGGGCGGACCGCACCATCGCTGTGCGCCCACCGCCCCACCGGACCGGCCCAGGCGGGGCAGCCCCGGTGGCCCCGGCCGGGCCACACTGGCATCGCGCCGCTCACCCCCGCATCCCCTGCTGGAGCGGTCAGGTCACCCGACGGTATAGGGACATCGGGGGCATGGGTTCACCGGCGTCACAACCTGCGGAGCAGGGCGGCCAGCTCGTGTAGGTCGGTGACCGGCTCGAGTACCAGCCCGGCCGGGATAGCGTCGGGCTCGCAGCCGGTCGGAACGACCACCCGCCGCAGGCCGCACCCATGCAGTGCCCGCAGGAGGTCCGGCAGGTCGTGGACCGGTCGGACGCTCCCGTCGAGCCCCACCTCGCCGACGAAACCCCGGCCGAGCAGCCCGGCGACGGGCACCAGCCCGGCCGCGGCGAGCACCGCCGCGGCCACGGGGAGGTCACAGTCCGTACCGGGCCGGACCGGTCCGGGCGGGCCTGTCCACGGGGAACCGGCTGCGCGGGTGGCCGGGTTGTTCCAGGCGACGGTCATACACACCGTCGGGAAGGGCAGGCCGGCGTGGATCCGGTCGCGTCGGGTGGACATGTCGTCGCCGGGAACAGCGAGCCCGCCGTCCCCGGCGGACACCGTCAGTCCGACCGCCACCGGTCGGGGCGGGCCCGGACGGCCGGTGGCCCCGACGGTTGTCCAG
Source organism: Protofrankia sp. CiP3 (assembly GCF_917627345.1). Taxonomy (NCBI): domain Bacteria; kingdom Bacillati; phylum Actinomycetota; class Actinomycetes; order Frankiales; family Frankiaceae; genus Protofrankia; species Protofrankia sp. CiP3. Next base: position 23,166 of record NZ_CAKJTM010000063.1, read on the forward strand.
GACGGCGACGAACCTGCGCAGGTAGGGCAGGCAGCCCGGCAGGACCCACACCCCGCAGCCGCCGAGCGCCCGCGCCCGGCGGCGCAGGTCCAGCCCGTCCGTCCCCTCGCAGCGGCGGGTGGTGACGAGAACGAGCGGCACGCCGGGCAGATCAAGCCGACCCATCCGGCGGATCATGTCGTCGGTGGCGAGGTCTGCGCCGAGGAACAGGCTGTCCCCGGGTGCGAGATCCCCCTGCTCTCCGAACAACGCGATGCCCGCCTCCTCGAACGCAGCCAGGATCGCCGGGTCTGCGCTGGCACCGACGCGTTTCACCCGTGGCCTCCATACAGTGCGGCGGTGGGTGGCGTCGCCGGGGCGGACAGGTGCAGCTCGTCGGCGATGTCCCGGCCGGTGGTGACCAGCCGGGTGCTCGGGTGGCTGCGCAGGAGCCGGTGGCAGCCGGCGCTGGTCGCGCTGGTGACCGGGCCGGGCACTACCATCACCGGCCGGCCCAGCCTCGCGGCGGCGTCCGCGGAGTCCAGCGCCCCAGTGCGCAGAGCCCGGCCTCGACGACGACCACGCCACGGGCGAGACCGGCGAGGAGCCGCCTGCGGGCGGCGAACCGCAGCCGGGTTGCCGGCGCGTCGGGCAGAGTCTCGGACACCACCACGCCGGCCCGTTCGACATCGGTGAGCAGGGTGCGGTGGGTGCGCCGGTCGGTGGCCGACGCCAGCACCGCGACCACGGGGGTGGACGTGCGGAGCGCGGCGCGCAGCGCGGCCGCGTCGATCCCGTACCCGGCCGCGGCCACGACGCTCCAGCCCCACCCGGCCAGGTCGCCAGCCAGCAGATCGGCGACACACTCGCCGTAGTCCGTCGCCGCACGAGTCCCGGTGATCGCGACCGAGTGGGCGGTGGCGTGGGCGAGGTGCCCGGCGCCGCGGACCCACAGCACCAGCGGCGCGTGGATGGTCTCGTCTGGACCGACGGCGCCCAGGGCGTCCAGGCCGGGCGGCCATTCCTCGTCCCCGGGGCACACCAGCCGCCAGCCGTCCCAGCGATGACCGGCCAGGACCGCGCCGGGCTCAACCGCGAGGAAACGGGCCGCCATGCCGGCCCACACCGCGACCGGCCCCCGCTGCCCGGCCGCCCGGTACAGCCCCGAACCCGGCTGCGCGATCATCGACAGGGCCACCCGCGCGCGGCGTTCGGCGTCCGTAGACACCTCAGTAGACATCAGACAGATCCCTTCCAGGTAACGATCGGAAAAAAGGGCGGTGGCCAGCACGGGCGCCGTGCACCGGCGGGCCGATACGGCCAGGCGGCCAGCCCGGCCCGCGGCACCGCTGGGCGCCCATCGCCGGGCACCGGTGCCGCCGCCCGGGCATCCCCGAGGGACAGCAGGCGGCCCGGGCGGATCCACGCGACGACGGCCGTAGACGGCGGGTCACCCCGCCCGGTAGCGACGGGGACGCTCATGCACCAGCCTCGCGTCCCCGGTCGTCACGAACACGGCCAGCGCGTTCCCGATCGCGCCACTCGACCGACCCAGCTCCCGGCCCAGCTCGGTGGCCGTGAACTCCCCCTCCGGGTGCGCCCGCAGAAACTCCAAGATCAGCTGGCTGAGCTGACCTGGTCGCATCCGCGGCTGCCCGTCACTGTTGACCGTCGGCTCCGCCGGGCTACGCCGGGCGGGCGCCCGGCCGGCCCGACCCGTCGCCCACGGGCACCCGGCCCGTGGGCAGGCCGCCGCCAGCGCCGCGGCCGTCGCGATGTCCGCGGCCAGCCCGGCGGCGGTCTCGTGGGCCATGCCGCTACCACGACCTCTCGGCCCGTCCCCGGCGGTGTCCCCGGCGGTGTCCCCGGCGGTGTCCCCACCGGCCGGAGGCCCAGACGGACCCGGTGTGGTCGCCGCGCCAGTCGGGTTGACCACGTTCTCCGGCCGGCCAGCATCCACGGTCGGCGCAGGTTCGGACGCCGGTTCGGGCCCGGCCCCGCCGTTGCCAGCGCTGTCTGCGGGCATGGTCGCCGCCGCGTCCGGGGCGTATGGAGCGGGGCCGCCGGGCAGCGACGCCACATCCTCGCCGACATCGGGGTCATCGGTACTGGTGTCGGGCTTCTCCGCCGCGACCGGCACGACCAGCTCGTCGGCGTCCGACGGGGCCGTCGACGCATCCGCGGCCATGCCGACCACCGGCGTGTCCTCGGCGGCCGGTAGGTCCGGCCCGTCGGTGTCAGCCCGGGAGGCACCGCCGTCGGCCGGGGTGGGACCGGCGGGCTCACCGCGGGTGTCCACCGGATCCAGGCCTCCGGCCGCCCGCAGCGCCCACCGGTCCGGGGCGGGCCGCTTCCCGGTCCGCTCACCCCGATACCGGCGCACCTGCCCGGCGGTTTCCCACACGGTCAGCGTCGCGGCCACCGCCGAGCGGGATATCCCCGTGCCCACGGCCAGTTCCACCACGGTCAGCGGTCCGTCCGCGGCGGTCAACGCGCCAAGCACCGCCTCCTTCACCGACATTTTCTTCCCCGCCCCGACAATATTTTCGACGGTGGTAGTCATAGCGGCGTTCTCCTTTCCGATCGCGCGGATTGTTCCGCGGCCCGCTTCAGGAGTACCTCTGCACACCCCCATCCAGCCAGCCCCACAGAGAAGTGACCTGAATCTCTTCACCCGTTTCAAGACTCTTTTCCAAACCCATTGCCATACCGGAAACGATCAAGTTATCTTCACGGCACCCAATACACCCCGACAACCCCGATCGTGACACCGATATCGGACCGGGACCGCGCCGACCCGATGGAATACCGGGCGTGGCCAATCATGCGGAGGTGAGCAGACGTGGCCAGCATTAACATCCCCACGGCGGAGGAAAAGGAGACGCGCACGGCGCACGTTCTCGACCTACTCGGTCGCAGTCTCCGACACGTGCACGAATTCCTGACCCGGGTCGGGTTCACCCCCGACCAGCCCCCCTGGCCCACCGGCCCCCTCACCGGCACCGGTGCGCTCGCCGCGGCCCGGAACCAGGTCGGGATCGTCGCCGGCTACCTCGCCGACGGCGGGTGCGGTGCCCACCGGATGGAGGACGAACTCCACGCGCACTGCGCGCGGGCATGGCTCGACTTGTCCACCCACGCCCTGTACTACACCGACGGCCAGCCCGGGATCGACGCGCACGCCCTGGCCCGCGACGTCCACCGGCTCGACGGCTACCTCGCGTTCTGGTCCCAGCCCCGAATCCTCCCGGGCGGAGTGCGGGTCGACTACCGCCAGCCCCGCCGACGCCGGACCATCCCCCGACCACCCGCCCCGCGACCGAAAGAAGGCATCCTCATCATGCCCATCGCCCCTGCCACCGGTGACGACGATCCCGGCACGCACCCCATCACCGCCGAGGATGTCATCAACCTCCTCCTCGATGCCGGTTTCACCCGCGTGGACCCACCGGTGAGTTTCACCGCCGGGAATATTCACGTGACACTCGACCACCAACGCCATATCACCGTGTCCCATCGCCATCTGTCTGATCTCCAGCCCGGCTGGGAGGCCCGCTTCTCCCCGGGCACCCCACAGGTCCTCGTGGTCACCGCGCTCCGGGTCGTCGGCGTCACCATCCCCTGACCGGCGCCAAGGTGGTCTCAACCCGGTCAGTGCACCGCCCGCATCGCGTCGGGACCCTCAGCAGGGGTTCGCATCGGGCTGTTGGGGCAGATCAGGAGCCTGCCCGATCGCGATCAAGCTTGCCGAGCCCCCTGCTCCCAGCACGATGCGGGTGGTGCACTGACCGCTGGAGACCGCCCTGCTATTTCCTTCGAACCGCCTTCAAGGACAACAAGAGACGCTGGAGGCCGCTGGGCTCAAAATAGTCTACATATTGCCAGCGGGCGAGCCTTCGAGGGGTCTCGCATCGATCTAAGCGGACTGGAATTAGATAGATATCCCCATCGGGATGATCATCGGCCAGTGAAGTAACTTTCCTGATCTCCCGCTGAACGTAGCCGATTTTGCTCACTGCTACCTCAGAGAGGCACACCACGACACAGTCGGCACTTTCGATCGCCTCCTGAATCTCGTAGTCCCAGTCTTGACCCGGAAATATATCTTTCTCGTCAAGCCAAGGGTCGTGACCTGCCGCAAGAAGGTCCCCATGTAGTTTACGCACAGTCGGTTTATCTTCGCTGGCGTGTACAATAAATATTCTGCGCGCGTCTGCTCGCGACACGTAGACACCTCCGGTCTGGCTCCAGAGGAGAAGGGCGCGGTCCTCGCCTCCAGTCGCCAGCAGCAGTGGCTTGTCAGGGAAGGTTAGCGCGGCGACCGCGCGCACCCAGCCGGTGTGACCGGTGAGGGGCTCACCCACGGCTGCGCCGGTGGTGGGGTCCCACAGCCGAACGGTGGCGTCGGTTCCGCCGGACGCCAGGAGGGAGCGTCCATCCGGCAACGGCACCTCAGACACCGTCAGCACCGGGCCTTCGTGCCCCGTCAGCGGGTCGCCGTATTGACGGCGGGTGACGGGATTCCACAATCGGAGGGTTCCGTCGGCGCTGCCGGAGGCAACCAGAGCGCCATCGGGCGTGGACACCGAGGCCACGGCCCGTACCCGGTTGGTGTGACCGGTCAGGGGATCACCGACCGCGTCGCCGCTGACGGGGTCCCATAACCGGATGGTGGCGTCGTCGCTGCCGCTCGCCAGTAAGGTCCGCCCATCGGAAAGCCGGACGGCTGCCACAGCCAGTACCGCCTTGCGGTGGCCCTTCAGCGGCTGTCCCACGGGGGCTCCGTCAACGGCTCTCCACAGCCGCACGGTCCGGTCTGCGCTCGCGGTGGCCAGCAGGCGACGGCCGTCAGGCGTCACCAACGACGCCAGGCCCCACACTGCTCGACGGTTATGCCCGAACATGATTGGAGACCCGGGCCCGCCGAGCGGGTCGTCCGCTGGCCCCAAGGTATTCAGATCCCAGCACCTGACTGATCCGTCGTCGTCCGCCGAGACCAGCAGCCTCGACCCGTCCACTAACTCGATCACCGTCAGCGCCCGCACCGTGGCGGTGTGGCCAGCCAGGGGCTCGCCGATGGGGAGCCCGGTCACCGGGTCCCACAGCCGCAGTGCCTTCTCGATACCGCCGGAGCATAGAAGTGTTCGTCCGTCAGACATCGTCACACCCACCACGGCTCGCACTGCCGCGCCGGGGCCAACGCCCGGGTCACCGGGGCCGCCAGCGGTGACGTCCCATACACGCAGCAACCGGTCAGCGCCGCCGGACGCCAACAGGACGCGGCCACCGGGCAGTTTCGTCGCGGCCAGCGCTCGAGTCGTCTGGCCTGTGATCGGATCGCCGACCGGTCGGCCGCTACTAGGATCCCATAACCGGATGGATTCGCCTCCGCCGCTTGCGAGGCGTGGCCGCCGGTTCGCGAGTGTGAACGACGCGAGCGCGCTCACCGGCGCCCCAACCTGGTTTTTGGTGAGCGGCTCGTCGAGAACCAGGCAGGTGGTCGGATCCCACAGCAGCATCGTCGCGTCCTCGCCAGAGCTGACTAGCATCGTGCCTCTGTCGGCAAGCGCCACCGTCGTCACCGTGCGCACCCAGTCGGTGTGGCC
>NZ_CAKJTM010000064.1:0-8637 GCF_917627345.1 Protofrankia sp. CiP3
GGCCAGGCGCGACCGGAGCGGGGGCGGGGGTGGCCGGCAGCCGCCGAGCCGGGGCGGCGACCGGCGGCGCGGGCGATAGCAGGGGATAGGGCGAGACCGGCGACGACGGCACCGACGATGGCGGCGGTGGCGCGGGCGGATCAGACGGGACGAGCCCCACGGTGCCACCGGCGTCGGGCTGCGACGGCACCGCGGTCGCCGGATCGCGCGGGGCATGCTGGGCGGGCGCTGGGCGCCGGCCTGACTGACCGCCCTCCGCGGATCCTCTGCGCAGCCGTCTCGCCGATTTCCGCGGCTGGGCTCCCGCCGTCCCCGGCGGCCTGGTCAGGCTGGTGGCGTCCGCACCGCCCATCAGGACGGCCCGCAGCGCGTCGGCGCTCGGGCGTTGGGCCGGGTCCTTACACATCGCGCGCGTGACGAGTTCGCGCAGGTCGTCCGGGATGCCGGTGAGGCGTGGCTCGTCGTGGATGATCCGGTAGAGGATCACGTCGGTGGGCCCGTCGCCCCAGGCCGAATGGCCGGTCCCGGCGAAGATGATGACACTGCCCCAGGCGAACACGTCCACGGACGAGGTGACAGGCTCGTCGACTATCTGCTCAGGAGCCATGTAACCGGGCGTGCCGATCGGCTGCGCGCCGACATGGCTGATATTGGTCAGGATGTTCGACGAGCGGGCGAGCCCGAAATCGATCACCTTGGGGCCGACTGGTGACAGCAGCACGTTGGACGGTGTCAGGTCCCGGTGGATGATGCCGGCGTTGTGGATGGCGCTCAGCGCGGTCGCGACGCTCAGCGCGAGGTGCTCAAGGTCGGCGGGCCGCAGCGGGCCGCGGGCGCTGACCATTTTCGACAGGGTCGGTCCCTCGACGTACTCGGTTACCAGGTAGGGCTGGGGGCCGTCGGGGTCGGCATCCAGTACCGCTGCGGTCGCGAAGCGCTTCACCTTGCGGGCGCTTTCCGCCTCGCGCCGGAAGCGGGCGCGGAACTCGGGGTGCTCGGCGAGATCCGGGCGTATTACCTTGATCGCTACCCACTGGCTGTCCTGGCGGGAGGCATCGTGCTGGGTGGGATCCTGGTGGGAGGCGAGGAAGACAGCGCCCATCCCACCCTGCCCGAGGCGGCCGGCGATGCGATAGGGCCCGAGCTGGCGAGGGTCCTCCGGACGAAGCGGGGCCACGACATTGCCCGACACGGGCGGTGGCGTCGTTCCCGGCACGGCCGCACCCCCCGGAAACGCTCCGATTCCTATTGCTTCGATTGTGCCGCCACGGTACGCCACGCCCATGTCGGGACGTCCGCAGCCTCGTGGAAGCTCAGCCGGGCACGCTGCCATCCGTGAGCCCACTCGGCATGATTATGTTACCGAGAGCGGCCAGCCGCGCGGGAACAGTCCGGTAGTAGGACCACACACCGCGCTTGTCGCGGGTGAGCAGGCCGGCGTCGACGAGCACCTTGAGATGGTGGCTGATGGTGGGCTGAGTCAGGCCCAGCGGTTCGGTCAGTTCACACACGCACGCTTCGCCGCCGGCATGGGCATAGATCAGTGAGAGCAGCCGCAGCCGGGTCGGGTCGCCCATGGCCTTCAGGACGCCGGCAAGCTGGGCGGCCGCCTCGGCGGACAGCGGCTCGCGGGCAAGCGGCGTGCGGCATGCCCAGTCCTCGTTCGCCAGTGCCTCCGGTCCGGAACGGGCATGGGTCGTGGCCATCATTGCAGCATGCCTCGATTATTGACAGCCGTCTATGAGCGCCTGGCAACAGGGGTATCAGGGGCTACCCGGGGAGCATGCGTGCCGGGCGCATCACGACCTCGGTGACGGTGGTGCGAATGGGCAGAGCGAGCACCACTGTCACCATTTCGGCCACGTCTTGTGGCGCCATGAGCGTGTCCGGCACCCAGGACGGGCCGCCGGCCTGGACTACCCGGCGCTGCATGGGGGTCGCTGTCCGGCCGGGGAGCATCGTGCACACCCGGACGCCCGCGTCGGCGACTTCCGCGCGCAGGCTGTCGGCGATGGCCCGCAGCGCGTGCTTGGTGGCGGCGTACTGGCTGATGTTCGGGCTGGCGGTGATGCCCTGGGTCGAGTTGACGAAGATGATGTCTCCGCCTGAGCGCCGGCCGGCGTCGAGGAGTTCCGGGAGCAGGAGCTGGGTGAGGGCGTAGGGGGCACGGACGTTCACCGCGTACTGGTGGTCGAGGTCGCTGATGTCCGCTTCTGCCACGGGCGAGCGCTGGTAGGCACCGGCTGAATGGATCATGATGGACAGGCTGCCGGGCAGCTGGCGGACGGCCTCGGCGAGCTCGGCTCGGGCGTCGGTGTCGGTGATGTCAGCCGGGTGGAGATGTATGTCGACCTCACGGCGGTCCGCAGCCGCGGCCAACTCGTCCAGAGCCCGTCGGTTCCGGCCGGTCGCGACGACCGACGCCCCCGCGACGGCGAGCCGCACGGCGATGGCGCGCCCGATCCCGCTGGATGCTCCGGTTACCAGCGCCGTGCGACCGACCAGCTCCGGTTGCCGCTTCGCGGTCATGCGCCGACGAGGTGGTCCGGAAGGAGACCCAGGAGGCGGTCCGGAACGAGACAAAGTCCCGCCCGCATGGTGGCGAGAGATCGAGTGTCTTGGTCGGCTACGGGCACAGCCGGCCATGGTACGCCCGATGCGTCATCGTCTCGGGATCAGGCTTTGGTGAACACAAGCCCAACTTCCATGATTCCGTTGTCCTCGGTTTTGATCTCGCTGAAACTCGGATTGTTGATATTGTAATCGGCGAACACGACCGGGATCTGCCCGCTGATCAGGATTTGCGTGCCCGACCGCTGTGTGGTGAGTGGGATTGTGACTGACTTGGTGACGCCGTGCAGGGTGAGGTCACCGGTTGCCTGGTAGGTCTTCTTCTCGCCGGCACCGGGCACCGAGCCAAGGTCGATCGGTTTGGTCAGTTTGAAGCTGGCTGTCGGGTACTTCGACGTCTCCATGATCCGTCCACGGAACTGGTTGTCACGTTGTGACTGGTCGCTGGCGACGGTGGTCATGTCCGCGGTGAACTCGGCGGTGGGAACGGTCGTTCCAGAAATGATCATTTGTCCGGTGACGCCTGAGGTCCGGCCGACCGCGGTGGTGCTTTGCCCGAACAGGACTTCTTTGACACGGTACCCGGCCTGCGACCCGCTGGTGATTTTCCAGGTGCCGTCAACTGATCCGCTGGTGGTTCCGGTGGTTCCGGTGGTTCCGGTGGTTCCGGTGGTTCCGCCGCCCGCACCGCTCGCCTGCGTGTCAACGGACAGCTCGGCCGGGGGCGTGCTTTCGATGAAATTGATGTAGACAAACGGCCCGCCGACCAGGAGGGCGACCGCGATGATCCCACCAATGATCAGCCCCTTCAGCCAGCGGGGACGTTTTTTTCCAGGCTGTGTCGGTTGGCCGGTGCCCTGCGTGGTGTCAGCTGCCATGAATGACTCCTCGTAGCCGGACAGTAAAAAAAGGTCGGGATAATTCCTTTATAGCCGATTTTTTGTGTGCCGACTAATGACGTGGAGTAGATGCCGTGGGGGCAGCGTCAGGAAAGTCCGAACCGATGGACAGGTGTGGTCTGTGTCGGCACGGGGCGCAGGCGGGTTGTACGCCACCGCGGCCAGAAGGTTCGCGCGGGCTGCTGGCGGGTCAGGCCGGGGGCATGCCCATGGCACGCAGATCGGCCTGCATCTGCTCGATTTCGGCTGCCTGGTTGATGACCATCGCGCGGGCCAGCGCTCGCACGTCGGGCTCCTCGGCGCGGGCCGCGGCCTCCTGCGCCATCGTGATCCCGCCGCGGTGATGGCGGATCATGAGGGTGAGAAAGAGGGCGTCCAGTTCCCGCCCGGACGCCCCGGCCAGCTGGCCCAGCTCCGTGCTGGTGGCCATGCCAGGCATGCGCACGTAGTCCGTGGCGGCCCCGCCATGTCCGGAGCTGTCATGGTCCAGGTGCACGGACCGCATCCAGCGCATCGGTGGGTCGGTCGAGACCTGCGGCAGGCCCCACTGGGTCAGCCACGCCGACATGATGCCGATCTCCCGCTGCTGGGTGAGGGCGACGTCCGCGGCGACGCCTCGTTGGGTCGCGTCGGCACCGCCGCGGAACTCGACCATCGCCAGCTGGACAGCCTGAGCATGATGCGCGGACATGTCGCGGGCGAACCCCGCGTCCACGGAGCCCTCGCCGGGGGTCCGGTCAATGATTCCCCGCAGGCCCGCGCCAGCCGCCAGCAGCGCGACCACCAGGGCGAGCGCCAGCGGCACCCAGCGGGACGCTCGGCGTAACCTCATCGTCCGGTCAGCGTCACCACCACTGTCACCGGGGCCACTGCCCGTGCCGCTGCCTTCGCTGGCCCTGTCGCCGCTGGCCATGCTGCGTTCAGACCTGCATCCGCGAGTTGAACACGAACGTCCGCTTGCCCACCTGGACCCGGGTACCGGGGACGAGCGGAGCGGGCTCGTGCGGGTTCAGCGGTGTCCACACGGTCGCCTCGGGCGGGGCGATGTAGGTGCCGTTCGCTGAGCCCTGGTCCGCGATGACCGCGTCCCATCCACTGAGCGTGATGATCGCATGGACGCGGGACACCGCGCTCTCGCCGTCCTCGACCATCAGCGGACGCGCCCGGCCCGCCCGCACGGCTTCGTCCCGGTCGGGCTGCCTACCGATCACCAGGTCCTTGTCGACGTCGATGGCCGTGCCATCGTCGAAGACGATTATCCCGATTGTCGGCCGGGGGCCCCAGACCGGGTTCCCGGTCTGTTGGGCCAGGGACAATCCGCATTCTGTGCAGTACGGCGCGGCGGGGTGATTGAAGTGGCTGTTGGCGCAGAGGATCCCCTCGACCTGAGCTTCGGACTGGCCGGGCAGCATGGTCGGAGCGTCCTGGTCGTCGAACAGGTCGGCGACGTCGAGACCGCGGCCGGGCAGCTCCGTCAGCGCCTCGCTCTCGGTGTCCTCCATCCGGGCCGCTGAGTCACGTCCGGCGAGTTCGGCCGGTGGTTCGTCATCGGCGGACGTGAGAGCGGCGAAGTCCGCGGCCTGCGTGGGCTGGCCCGCTGCCCGCCAGCGCGCCGCATTGTCGATGTCCTGGCTGTTCAGCGGTGCCAGCGCTGGTGGCGCCGTGGACATTGACGACAGCGACTGCGGCCCGGCGCCGGGGGACGCGCCCGCCGCCGGCTCGCCGCCCGCTGTCGGGATCGGTGCCGCCGAGGTCATCGGGTCGCGTGGCCCGCCGATCTCGGCCAGGAACTCCTCCTCAGCGCCCCTGGGTACGACCGCCGCCGGGGAGTCGGAGGCCACCAGCGTCGCCCCGATGCCGGGTACGGCACCGATCCGCAGGTCCAGCGGGAAAGCGTCACCTCTCGGGTCGCTTGTCACGCCATCGGCGCCGACGATGCCGGCGGGCCCGAGCGTGCCCACCGGCCCGATGTCGAGACGAGCGACCTCGGCGGGCAGCAGGCGGTCCACCCAGGTGGCGGATTCGGCTCCGGACAGCGCGAGCGGGGTCGGTCCGTGGGCGGCCAGTTCCATCGAACCGTGGATCAGCGCGGCCAACCGGTCGCCCACCCCAGCCACCAGGGTGAAGTCGGGCACAGCCTCTGGGTCGGCGTCCGCGAGCAGCCCAGCGACCCGGCGTACCAGCCGGCGGCCGGTACTCGACGCCGGCCCCGAGTCACTGGCCACCTCAGCGCATAGTGCCAGTAGCGTCTTGGCCACCTCGTGTGTTTCGGGACGCCCCATCCGGGCGACGACAAGGACCCCCGGCAGACGGACCACCACCCCGGCATCCGCTCCGCGTCCGGTCACCACCTCGACCCGGAAACGGTCAAGTCCCGCCATCGTCGCGCCCCTCGTCCATCGTCCCTGCATCGTCTTCAGCCCAGCGCTGGTGAGCCGGATGTACCCACCCATCCTGCCGGTGGATCGGGCCACCCGTCAGCAACATGTCGGCTTCCAGCCGACACACGGACGCCTGACGGCTCCTATGCCCGTCGGCGACGCCTCGCCGTGGAGATCGTTCTAGCCGAGCGCCCGGTCCAGGTGGACGGCGGCGCTGATCAGGGCGAGATGCGTGAACGCCTGCGGGAAGTTCCCCAACGCCTCTCCGGACGGCCCGATCTCCTCGGCGTACAGGCCGACGTGGTTGGCGTAGGTGAGCATCTTCTCGAACACCAGCCGGGCCTCGGTGACCCGGCCCGCGCGGGTGAGGGCCTCGACGTACCAGAAGGAGCACAGGTTGAACGTGCCTTCGTCCCCGTGCAGACCGTCGCTGCCGTCGGTGGCGTAGCGGCGTACCAGGCTGTCGCTGACGAGGTCCTCACCGACGCGGTCGAGAGTTGACAGGAAACGCGGATCGGTGGGTCCGGAGAACTTCACCAGCGGCATGCACAGCAGCGAGGCGTCCAGCCTGGATGATCCGGGATGTTCCATATACGCGCCGCGGACCGGGTCCCAGGCCGCGTTCTGGACAAAACGGTAGGCGCGGCCGGCGTAGTCCTTCCATTCGTTCGTCGGGCCGGGCAGGCCGCGCTGGCGGGATATGCGGCACGCACGTTCAAAGGCCACCCAGGTCATCAATGCTGAATAGGTGAAGCGCTGCCGGCCGCCGCGGGTCTCCCAGATGCCTTCGTCCGGTTCCTCCCAGTGTTTGGCGAGCCAGTCGAGCTGACGGGAAAGCGCCTCCCACAGCTGGAAGGAAATGGGCGCGGCGAGCTTGTTGTACAGGTAGACCGAGTCCATGAGCTCGCCGTAGATGTCCAGCTGGAGCTGGCCGGCGGCGCCGTTGCCGATCCGGACCGGCCGCGAGCCACGGTAGCCGTCCAGGTGCTCGAGCACGATCTCGTCAAGATTGGCATTGCCGTCCACGCTGTACAGGACGTGCAGGCCGTTATCTGCCGGGGCTTCGTGGCAGCGCTGTTCCAGCCAGTCCATGAAGGCGGCGGCCTCGTCGGTGAACCCGAGCGTCATCAGCGCGTATATGGTGAACGCGGCGTCGCGGATCCAGGTGTAACGATAATCCCAGTTGCGGATGCCGCCGAGTTCTTCCGGCAGCGATGTGGTCGGCGCGGCGACCAGTGCACCGGTCGGCCGGTACACCAGCAGTTTGAGAACGAGCGCTGAGCGGTTCACCATTTCCCGCCAGCGGCCGTGATACCGGCTGCGGCGCAGCCAGTTCTGCCAGTAGACCAGGGTGCGGTTGAACAGGTGGTCCGCCTCGCCTGCCACGAGCGGTCGGATGGGGGTGTTCCATTCCAGGACGACATCCGCGCTTTCTCCGGTGTCCAGCGTGAATGTCGAGGTGACACCCTCTCCGTCGGGCACAAGAGGTACACAGGTGCGTAGCGTGAGGGTACCGACAGGGGAGTCGAACACCGCTCCCTGACCGTCGACGATTGTCACTGTGTGTGGTGTGCGTCCGTAGTCGAAGCGTGGGTGGCAGCGCAGCGAGAACGCGGCTCGCCCGCGGACGGCCCGAGCCTGGCGGACGATTACGTGCGGTGCTTCGGTGACGTCGCTGTCGACCGGGACCATGAAGTCGACGACCTCCCCGACGGCCTGCGGCGCGAGGAAACGGGTCATCGCCACGTTGGAGTCCGGTAGGTAGAGCTGCTTGGTGCGGGAGCCGGGACAGTGGATGCGGAATGCTCCGCCGCGTTCGGCGTCGAGCAGGCTGGCGAACACCGAGGGGCTGTCGAAGCGCTCTGGGCAGTACCAGTCGATGGTGCCGTTGGTCGCGATGAGTGCTACCGTGCGCAAATCGCCGATGACCGCGTGTTCCTCGATGGGGGGATAGTCGGTGTCGCGCATGGGTGGCCTCCGGGTGAGCGCCAACGGATCGTTCGTTCCAGCCGCTCCGCGAACGTACGCCCGGCCAGGGGATTGCGGGCATCAACTCCGTGAAGTGTCGGGTGATGCATGGCCGGGCATCCGGCGCCGGAGGCGTTCGGATCTGTGACCACGTGTGTGTCCAGGCCCTATGGCCGGCTGGCGTCGGCGGGCGCCCGTGTCGGCCGCCACCCATATCACTCTACGATCACGTTATGCCGGCGCAGAGACCAGCGGCACCCGATGGCCGAGGCGGTCTCGTCATGTTCGCCAGGGGAGATCGGGTATCTCCAGTAGATGATCTTGGTGGTGGAGTCTGGTCGCGCTGCGGAACCGTGCTGGCGGTACACACCGCACCGCGCTGTGGGCCAGGGGCGGGTGACGACAGGGTGCGGGTCGAGACGGTCGGCTGGGTACCGCCAAGCGCGGCCCGCGCGACGGTTCTCTGGGACGACGGCACGGCCGAGGTCATCGCGGAGGATCGGCTTTTCATGATTTATGATCAACAGGAGCCGATCGGCATCCGCGTCGTGACCGTCGCGATGCCGGCGCCCATCGACGTCGTCGAGCACGGTGGGCACGTCGTGCTATTGCTGCGCGAGGGGCTGCTGCCCCCGGACGAGGTCCAGTACCTCCGGGACAAACTGCGCAGAGTTCGTGCGTCACTTGCGCCGGAAAGCTCCGACGGTCGTTCGCCGACGGAAATCCGTCGGCGCGACCTCGAACTGCTCCGGGCGCTTATCGCCCAGTTGACCGGCTAGCCCCAAATTTCCGCTTCGCGAAAATTTGGGGACCCCGAG
>NZ_CAKJTM010000064.1:9043-28395 GCF_917627345.1 Protofrankia sp. CiP3
TGAAGCATCAGGATGTGGAGTAGGGGCCTGGCCGCACGGCCGGGCCACCGTAGGAGCTGCCGTTGAGGCTCCCCCGAGGGGGCTGCTCGGTCATGGCCTGACTGACCTTGGAGGCGATGGCTTCGGTCAGCCGGATCGCCTGCGTGAGCGACAGGTTGAGCACGATCTCGCTGTCATCGGTCATCGCGAAGCGTACCGACACATCAGCCATGGTGGTTCCTTTCTTCCTGCGTCGGCCGCGAGAGGCCGTGGTTGGTCCTCCACGATCCCTGATCGCGCTACCGCGCCGGCAGGTACCCCCCGGCAGGCTTCGTTCCCCTCTGTTGGTTTTCATGAATGATTTTACTGAGAATAATAGTAATATTACTCACCGTCCAAAACCCGCGGTCCACTCCTGCGGCTCTTTCGCCTTAAGTGTTAGTACTGTCGCTGATGGTATCCATTGTCGATCACATTGGGAGGCTGGGTGACCGAGAATCGGGTGGCGTTGACGGACCGGCCAGGGCGTGTCTGATGGATCTTCAATCGCGCGGAGCGATGCCCAGCGGGCGTCCTGCCGCATCGCTGCCCGTAGGCCGCTTCGCGCCATACGGGGACCCCGGCTCGTCGCTCCGGCCAGAACACCGCTATCCGGGCCTGCTCCCAGGCCTCTTCGGCCGTGCGGGCCACTTGCTGGATCATCGTCCACATCGACCGCCATCCAGCAGGCACGCCCTGGCCGCGGCCGCGATCGCCGAACAGGGCCGGACGGGTCTGGTGAGCCCGGCCGGTACCGCTACTGGGCGTGGCACCGTGGAGATTTCTGTGGTGATGCCATGCCTCAACGAGGTGGCGTCGGTCGGGACGTGTGTGCGTAAGGCCCTTGCGGGTCTTGCCGCGGCTGGTCTCGATGGGGAGGTGATCGTCGTTGACAACGGCTCGACGGACGGGTCGGCCGCGGTCGCGCGCTCGGTCGGCGCGCGTGTCCTGGTGGAGCCGCGCCGTGGTTACGGAAACGCCTATCTCGCCGGATTCGAGGCCGCTCGTGGCCGCTATCTGGTCATGGGCGACGCCGATGACTCATATGATTTTTCTGAAATTTCCCTGCTTGTCGAGCCGCTGCGGGCCGGTCGCGCCGACTATGTTCTCGGCTCCCGTTTCATCGGAAAAATCATGCCTGGCGCGATGCCATGGTCGCATCGTTATCTGGGTAATCCGCTGCTGACCGGGATGCTTAACCGGTTCTTTGGCCTCGCCTCGTCTGATGCCCATTCTGGGATGCGGGCGTTCACTCGTGTCGCCTACGAGCGGATGAGGCCGCGATGCGGCGGTATGGAGCTCGCCTCAGAACTGATCATTTTGGCTGCCCGCGTCGGCCTGCGGGTCGAAGAAGTGCCGATCACATATCACCCGCGGGTCGGTACGTCCAAACTTCGTATGTTTCGGGACGGTTGGCGACATGTGCGTTTCATGCTGTTGCTCGCGCCGCGTCACCTGTTTGTCGCCCCAGGACTGATCTTGCTCGCGCTCGGTGTCACCGGGCAGTTCGTGCTCTTGCCCGGAGTCCTCGACGCCGGCTTTCACCGATTCGGCGTCCAGCTCTGCGTGTTGTTCGCGATGGCCGCTGTCCTCGGCTGGCAGGCGGTACTGCTGGGGGTCTTCGCCGATACCTACAACCGCGGGCTGGGCCGGGCCGGGCGCCCGCGCGGACTGCTCGCCTGGGCGCACCGACGGTTCACCCTCGAGCGCGGTCTGGCAGCTGGTTGTGTGCTGTTTGTTATCGGGCTGCTGGCCGGCACGGTCGTTTTCGGGCACTGTCTCGCCGCCGGTCTCGGCCCGGTCAACGAGCCGCGACCGGCGCTGCTGGCCATGACGCTGATGGTGCTCGGCGCGCAGAGCATCTTCGCGTCCTTTTTCCTCCAGCTGCTGATAGTGGGCTGTCCCGGGCCCGACGCGGTGCGCCGGAAATGACCGCGGTGTCGACGGCGGGCCGGCAGTGATCCCCTTTGCCGCTGGTTGTGATCGGCGGCTGCTGGACAATCACCTGGGTGGCGAGGACGCGATCAACTACCGGCGGTTCGAGCGTGACCTCGTCTCGCCGCACTGCGGCCGGCGTGTTCTGGAGATCGGGTCGGGCCTGGGAGACTTCGCCGCGGGCCTGCGCGGCTATGATCATCTTACTGTTTCGGACACCGATCCACTGTGCCTGCGGACGTTGCGTGACCGTTTCGCCGGCCGTACGGACGTCGATGTGATCATGCTCGACGTCGCGGCCCTGACCGGGACCGAGCTGCCCGGGGGAGCCGCGCCCGTGCCGCGCCCGGTTGACACATTGATCATGATGAACGTCCTGGAGCACATCGAAGACGACGTGGCCGCGCTGCGAGGGCTGTCTCGTCTGGTGGTCCCCGGCGGTCGCGTCGTGCTGTGGGTGCCGGCGTATCCGGCGCTGTACGGCGAGTTCGACCGCATGGTCGGTCATTTCCGCCGCTACACACCAGCCACACTGCGGCGGCCGGTGGAGCTGGCCGGCCTTCGCGTGGAGCGGGTGCATCCGGTGAACCTGCTGGGCGCCTTCGCCTGGTGGGTGGCTGTCCGGCGGGCGGGCCAGCGCGGCGTGGACCCACGGCTGGTCCGCCTCTACGACCGGGTCGTCGTGCCGACCAGCCGTTTTGTCGAACAGCGGATGCGGGTGCCGTTCGGGCAGTCGGTGCTGTGCGTGGCGACCCGGCCCGTAACGTGATCACCTGCTGAGGTGGGCGGCCGTGGTGGTGGGCGACCGATGGGACGGGCGTGTCCGGGAGCGGGCCGGCAGCCGGTATGACCGTACGATCACCGCTGCGCAGCGTCGTCGACATGCTCACCCCAACGCCGTCCGAGCGGGTGGAAGCGGGCGGTCCCGCCGGGCCGCCCGCCGCCGGAGAGACGGTCCCGGCATGCCCCGACCGGATGGCGCGGCGGCATGCCGGCCGGTTGTGGATGCGGCACCGCCTGTTCGTGTTGCTGCTCGGCGCCGGCACCGCGCTGCGGCTCGCGGCGTTCGCCGCCTACTGGCCGGCGTTGGAGTTCTATGGCGACTCCTACTCCTACCTGCGCTGTGTCCGTGAGCTCAGCCCGGATCCGGTCCGGCCGTTCGGCTACTCCGCGTTCCTGTTCTTGTTCTCCTGGTCGCCGTCGTTGGCGGTGGTTCCCGCTGTCGCGCATCTGCTCGGTCTCGGGATCGGGTCCGCGCTGTACTACCTGGCGTTGCGGCGTGGCCTGCCTCGGTGGCTGGCGGCGTCGGCTGCCGCGCCCGTGCTCCTGGACGCCTATCAGGTGGACATCGAGCAGATGGTCATGGCGGAGACGGTGTTCGCCGCGCTGCTGACCGCGGCGATCGTATTGCTGCTGTACCGCCCGCGCCCGACCGTCGCCGTGTCCGCCGCCGCCGGTGCGCTGCTCGCCGCGGCCGCCCTCACCCGTTCGGTGGCGCTGGTGCTGGGGGCGCTCGCCGCCGGCTATCTGATCGCCCGCGGGGCCGGGGCGCGCCGCCTCATCGTGTTTGTCCTGTGCTGGGCGGCACCGTTGTTGGCGTATGCGGCGTGGTTCGCCGCCGCACACGGGACCTTCGCGCTGCAGAACGTCGACGGGATGTTTCTCTGGGGCCGGGTCGCGCAGTTCGCGGACTGTGCCCGTATCGAGGTGGCGCCGCGGGAGGTCGTGCTGTGCTCACCGCATCCGCCCGAGGAACGGCCCGGGCCGAACTACTACGACTGGGACGCCGCCAGCCCGCGGTACCACTTCCGGGCGTTCGACGCGCAGAGCAACGCGTTGCTCCGCGATTTCGCGGTCAAGGTGATCGCGGCACAGCCCCACCGGTACGCCGCCCTGGTGGCGCATGATGTCCTGCACTACTTCGCCCCGTCACGTCACGCTGAGCCACCCGACTGGTACCTCGGGAGCTGGCGCTTCCCGGCCGGGCGGGCCGATCCGCGCTGGCACATCGACCTGGTGCTGCGGGACTTCAGAGGCGAGGCGGTGCCACGCCGGTACGATCCCTCGCTAGGTGGCCTGCTCCGGGGATACCAGGTGTTCGGGTTCACGCCAGGGCCGCTGCTCGGGGCCTGCGTGCTGGTCGGTGGGCTGGCCTCGATGGTCGCCTCCGGTTATGGCCTTGCCCGGGCACGCCATGACTGCCTGCTGCTGGTCGCGATGGGGCTCGCCCTGCTGGTGGTGCCCTGCGCGACCGCGGTGTTCGACTACCGCTACCTGCTGCCGGCCCTGGTCTGCTTACCGCTGGCGGGGGCGTTCGGGCTGAACCAGCTGCGGATCGTCCGGTTGCAGCTCCGCGGGGCCCGGCGCCGCTCCATCGGATGACGTGCGTGGCGGGAAGCCCGCGGGTGGCGGGCGGGGGACGCATGCACCGCGGCGCATGGCGGTGGCGGTAGGCGGTGGCGGTCAGATCCAGCCTGGGAACCACATGCGGACACGCCATGCCGAGGTCGGGATCACCTGTGCGGTCATGATCGGATAGAAGTAGACGAACAGCAGCACGACAATGATCGCGTAGACGCCGACCGCCAGCGACCCGGCAAGGCGGCGCGTTTCCGAAGCTGTCCGGGAGCCCAACGCGACACCCGCGAGCGCGGTCAGGCCGAGTACAAGGAACGGCAGCAGGGGCAGGGCGTAGAACAGGAACATCGTCCGGCTGGGGAAGGCGAGCCAGGGCAGGAAGGACGTGCCGAAACCGACCAGTACGAGAGCCGCCCGCCAGTCACGGCGGCTCGCCCACAGCGCGAGGACACCGACCAGAGCGAGCGTGCCGAACCACCAGATCGCCGGATTGCCGATCGCCAGGATCTCCCGGGAGCAACCGGCCTGGGCCTTGCAGCCGGACTCGGAGACCTTGGGCGCGCTGTAGTAGTAGGCGACCGGGCGCCCCAGCACCAGCCAGCTCAGTGGCTTGGAGGCATACGGATGCGAGGCATTGAGGTGCTCGTGGAACTGGTAGATCTGCATCTGGTAGTCCCACCAGCTGTGCAGGGCCGCCCACCTGCCGGTACCGAAACGGTGGCGGTTGTACCCTCCGTCGGTGACGAACCAGCCGGTCCACGTCGCGAAGAACGTCACCACCGGAAGGACGAGAAAGCTCACCCCCCAGATCGGGGTGTCCCGGGCCAGCGCGGCCAGGGCCGGCCGGCGCACACCCGCGGTCCGGCGCGCACCCACGTCCCAGGCGATGGCGAGTGCGGCAAACCCGACGATCGTGTAGACCGCGCTCCATTTCACACCCATGGCCGCGCCCAGAGACAGCCCGCAGGCCAGCCGCCACGGGCGTATGCCGAGCCACGGGCCACGGCCTGACAGGGCCAGGCCGCCGGACCCGCTCCCACCGGTGGCAGCGCTGTCAGCACCGGCAGCGGTGCCAGCGGTCCGGCCACGGCCGGCCTTCGCCAGCCGGGCCGCCAGCCGGGCGCGGCCGTCGTCCCGGTCGAGGACCAGACACGCCAGGGCCAGCACAAGACCTGTCAGCAGGAAGATGTCGAGAATCCCGATCCTGCTCTGGACGAACTCCAGCCCGTCGAAGGCGAGCAGGAGCCCGGCGAAGCAGCCGAGCAGAGTCGAGCGGAACATCCGTCTGGCGGTACGGGCGAAGACGACAACCACGAGCGTCCCCGCGACAGCGGAGGCGAAGCGCCAGCCCAGCTCGGGGTTGCCGTGCCGGGCCCCGGCACAGTCGGTGTAGCCGAAGAACCACTCGGACGCGGCCATCAGCCACTTGCCGAGCGGGGGGTGGACGACGAAGCCGGGGCCGTCACAGCCGCTCTTGATGTCGCTCAGCTCGTAGCCGTGGGTCATCAGGCTGTAGGCGTCGTGGGTGTAGTAGACCTCGTCGAAGTAGATACCACGCGGTTGGGTGAGCTGCCAGAACCTCAGGACGCCGGCGACCGCGGCAATCGCGAGCGAGGTGAGCCAACCGATCAGCCGGTCGGTCGGCATCGGCGGTGCCAGCCGGTCCGCCAGCGTCGGGCCGCCGGCAGGGGCCAGGGCAGCCCCGGAGGGCCGCGTGCCGCCGCCGTCCAGGGCTGGATATGTCGTTGTCACCGCCACCGCATCAATGTAGGTCGTGCTCCTGGCACACTCGGCGGGTGTCCGGGACTCTGGTGCTCTGCGGTGCGCCGATCGGTGATGTCCGCGATGCCAGCCCGCGGCTTGGCGAGATCCTCGCGACCGCCGACATCGTCGCCGCGGAGGACACCCGCCGGCTGCGCCGGCTGACCGCCGCGCTCGGCGTCACCATCTCCGGGCGGGTTGTCTCCTGCTTCGACGCGAACGAGGCGTCCCGCGCGGACTTCCTGCTCGCCCAGCTGAGCGCCGGCGCCACGGTGGCGCTCATCACGGACGCGGGCATGCCTGCCGTCTCGGACCCGGGGTTTCGGGTGGTGGCCGCCGCCGCGGCGGCCGGTGTGCCGGTCACGGTCGTGCCAGGCCCCTCCGCGGTGACCGCCGCGCTCGCGGTCAGCGGGCTGCCCACGGACCGTTGGGTGTTCGAGGGGTTCCTGCCGCGCCGACGGGGCGAGCGCCGGTCGCGCCTGACCGAGCTTGCTGGGGAGCGGCGCACACTGGTCATCCTGGAGGCTCCGCACCGGTTGCCCGTGACATTGGACGATCTTACCGTGGCCTTCGGGGCTGATCGTACGGGCGTGCTCTGCCGGGAACTGACCAAGACCTGGGAGGAGATCGTCCGGGACGATCTCGCCGGTCTCCGCGAGTGGGCGCGTGGCCGGGAGATCCGGGGGGAGATCACCCTGGTGGTGGCGGGCGCGCCGCAGGTATCTCCAGCTACCCGGGCAATGGTCGCCGGGACGCCGGCCGCGGCGGCCTTCGCCGCGGCGCTCGCCGCCGAGGTCACGGGTCACGAAACCAGCGGGACAGCCCGCAAGGAGGCCATCGCGGCGGTGGCGGCGGCCCGCGGAGTGCCGCGTCGCGTGGTCTACGACGCTGTGGTCGCGGCTAAGAGCGCCCGGCAATAGGGCCGTGGACCGTCCACAACCAGGCGGTGCGTCCTGTCCGTGCCTGATCAAGATCAACAAGTGCGTTGGATGATCAGCGCTTTCGCCGTCGCGCCCCACTCGTAAATGATCATGTATGGCCAGGTGTACCACGGCGGTGCCGCGGTGGCCAACAGGATGCGTCCGGCGTAGCAGCGGTTCAGCCGAAGCCGCGCTCTGGTGTCCTGCGGGGTCCCCACGACGACCAGCACGGACCGCCAGTTGTAACGGGCGGCGAGCTGCGCGGTCATCCGGGCTTCGCCCTGGGTGGTCAGCGGGTCCGGCCGGAAGCAGATCACCTGTACGCCGGGGATCGCGACCGGGCAGCGGTCCTGGCCAAACGGGTTTGAGACGGCGAGCATCGGCGCGTACCCGGCCCGGGCGAGTTCGACCGCCCTGGCCAGCCGGCCAGGGCTGCCCGCGTACATCACGATTGCGTCGACCCGTTGCGGCGGGTCCGTGGCCGGCCAGACGAACAGCCGCGCGGTCGCGATGAGGAACACCACCGCGGCCGCGGCAAAGGCGATCAGGCGCCGGGAGCGCCGTTGCCGCAGGTCCACCGGTGTCATGCGGCTTCGGGCCACGGCTGGCCGCCGCGGCGGTGCGGATAGCGCAGCGGGGCCCGCAAACGGTCGGGAGGCCAGACCGCGGCGGCCACGCCGTCCTGCCACTGCACCAGGTGGCCATGATGCCCGATCTGCAGTCCGGTGGCGGGGTCGAGGCGGAAGCGACCCAACACGGTGGACGTGTCGAGCGCACGTGCCGCGGCGAGCACGGAGAAGTCGTCGATCTGGCCGAGCGACCGCACACAGCGCCCGAGGAGCAACCCGGCGGTGAACGCCGCCGCCGCTGCCGCCGACGGCGGCTGGCCGTGCATGTGCTGGTAGCGGTTCACGAACTCGGACACGCTGGGGCCGGTGCCGGCCTGGGCGGGCAGTTGTGGCGACCAGGCTCGTGGGCCCAGCAGCCCCTCACGATGATCACCCATGGTGGTCAGGGCGCCATCATGCCCGGCGGTTGAGAACGCGGCGGCCCGCCATGGCCGACGCAGCAGGATCTCAGCCGCGGCGGCCTCGTCGTCGGGGCCAGCCTGGACGATCAGGACGTCCGCCGGTGGCAGCCGCCGCGCCGCGGCCTGTGCCTGCCCGGGCCGAAAGACGCTGGAGACCACTTCGAAGCCCCGGGCTGCCGCCGCGGCGCGCGTCACGGAGACGACTTCCAGCGACCAGTCGCCGGCAGCCACCATCAACGCGAGCTTACGTGCCCGCCGGTCGGCGGCGCGGACGGCGGCGAGAACCCCGCGCGTCCAGGTGGCCTGTGGGGCGGTCACGTTGATGACGTTGGGGAAGGCCTGGCGGACGAAGCGCGTCGACGGTGCCGCGATGTTGAACACCACGCGGTCGGTTGCGGCGAATGCCGCGAGCGCGGCCCGCGGCCCGTGCGGGCCGAAGATCGCAACAGGATTGGCGGCCACGGCGGACCGGATCGCCGCCGCGGGGTGCGGGTGGGCGTCGTAGGCGGTGACGTGGACCTCGTCCCACGCCGGTGGCACGTGCTCGTCGCGTGCCCACAGCGTGGCGGCATGCAACGCGGCCAGACCGGGCGCGACCGCCGGGCCGGTCAGAGACGTCACGAGTGCGACGGTGAGCGGTGAGGACATCGGTATCTGTTTACCAGGCGATGGGCCGGCGGCACCTCGGCCGTACAAGGATGCGGTACAAGGGACGTGGTCACGACACCGCCGCCGGTTTGCGCGCGGTCCGTAGGATCGACCGAGATGGCATACGTGCCGACCGGCGCGGTTGTCGTCCGGCATCGGCGGTACCGGACGCTGGCGGCGCCTTCCGAAGCGCCTGGCCGAGGGCGGTGCGATCGTTGTTCCATTCAGCCGGGGCTTCGTGAGGGGCAACGGCGGGGACAGCGCGGTGAAGCGCGGTGGAGATGGCACGGAAGGGACAGGTGGCCTGGCCAGATGGCACGGGATGCCGGACGTCGTGGCGACCCGCCGCAGCCACCGGAACCGCTGGCGGTGGAGGTGATCGACAGCCACTGCCATCTTGACATCATGGGTGGCGATGTGGCGCATGCGGTTGCCGCGGCGCGTGCCGTCGGCGTCCGGCGGATGGTCAGCGTGGGGATCGACCTGGCGACCAGCCGTTGGCAGGCGCGGGCCGCGGCCGAGCATCCCGATGTGTACGCGGCGGTCGCGATCCATCCGAACGACGCCGCCGACGGTGTCGAGGAACAGACCTTCGCGGAGATCGCCGAGTTGGCCACCATGCCGAAGGTACGGGCGGTTGGCGAGACCGGTCTGGACTACTACCGCACACCGCCCGAGCGGCACGCCGCCCAGCAGGAGAGCTTCCGCCGTCACATCGCGATCGCCAAGCGGACCGGCCGTACCCTCATGATCCATGACCGGGAGGCGCATGACGACACGCTGCGCATCCTCGCCGAGGAAGGCGCGCCGGACCAGGTGGTCTTCCATGCCTTCTCCGGCGACGCGGTCATGGCGAAGAGCTGCGCGGACGCCGGTTACGTGATGTCGTTCGCCGGTAACCTGACCTTCAGGAACGCGGGTGGCCTGCGGGACGCCGCCGCCGTCGCCCCCCGTGACCTGCTCCTCGTCGAGACCGACGCGCCGTTCCTGACACCGGAGCCGTGGCGGGGCCGGCCGAACAGCCCGTATCTGGTACCACTGACGTTGCGGGCGCTCGCCACTGCCCGCGGCGAGGATGTCGACACACTCGCCGCGGCGGTAGCAGCCACGTCTGAGCGGATGTTCGGGCCCTGGTAGGCCCCGGCCCCGTTGCCCGGGAGGCAGGCTTCGGGGGCGACGGGCTGCTGACGCCGGTCGCTGTGCGTGCTATCGCTGATGATCTGGGTGTGCGACCGGCAAAGCGGCGGGGCCAGAACTTCCTCGTCGACCCGAACACCGTCCGCCGCCTGGTGCGTCTGGCTGCGGCCGGATCCGATGAGACGGTCCTGGAGATCGGTCCTGGGCTTGGTTCGCTGACTCTCGGGCTGCTTGCGGCCGCGGGCCGCGTCGTCGCGGTCGAGGTGGACACGCTGCTTGCCGAGGCCCTGCCGGCGACCGCCACGGCCCGGCTCGGCCCGGCTGTGGCGTCCCGGCTGACCGTCGTGGCCGCCGACGGGCTGCGTCTCGTTCCCGCGGACCTGCCCGGTGCCCCACCGGATGTCCTCGCCGCGAACCTGCCGTACAACGTGGCG
Source organism: Protofrankia sp. CiP3 (assembly GCF_917627345.1). Lineage (NCBI taxonomy): Bacteria > Bacillati > Actinomycetota > Actinomycetes > Frankiales > Frankiaceae > Protofrankia > Protofrankia sp. CiP3. The sequence goes on from NZ_CAKJTM010000064.1 coordinate 19,285, forward strand.
GTGCCGCTCCTGCTCGGTGTTCTTGAACGCTTCCCGTCGATTGGGCGGGGGCTGGTCATGGTGCAGGCCGAGGTCGCGGACCGGCTGACCGCGGCGCCGGGCGGCCGGGTGTACGGCGTGCCGAGCGTGAAGGTCGCCTGGTACGCCTCGGCACGCCCGGCTGGCGCGGTGCCGCGCGCGGTGTTCTGGCCGCGGCCGAACGTCGACTCGTCCCTGGTGGCGTTCACCCGGCGGGCGCCCGCGGGTCCGCCAGCGCTGCGCGGGTCTGTTTTCGCCGCAGTGGACGCGGCCTTCGCGCAGCGCCGCAAGACCCTGCGGACGGCGCTTTCCGGCTGGGCGGGCTCGGCGTCCACGGTCGAACGCCTTGCGCGCGCCGCCGGTGTAGACCCGTCCGCCCGAGGTGAAACGCTGGCCGTCGCCGATTTCACCCGCCTGGCCATCGCCCGGTCCGTTGACCCACCCGCCTGCGGCGGCTGATCTGGGCCGCTGTGTTCCGAGTTTGCGGTGGGTCAAGTGTCCTGCGGTGTCAGCCCGGTCATATTGTTCCATCGCTGCCGTCGGGTCAGGGTGGAAGTAGGTGCGTTCGTGTCCGGAGACGCAGAGCTGTCCGAACACACCGGACCGTCGGCCGTGGGGGGCGGCTGGACGCTGCTTCCCTGGGACGGTGACCCTGGATCTGATCGGCCGTCTGTTGCCGCGGCCACGGCGGGCCCGCCCACCCGGCATCGACGGCTGCGGCGGTCCAGCGGCGCTGGCGGCGGCAGGCGGGCAGGGGCCAGGGCTGCCATAGGCCTGTGCGGGTTTGGCGCGGTCCTCGGCATTGTTCTCGTGGTGGCTGGTCACCGTCCGGATGAAATGGCGGATCAGCCGGTTGCCGGCGTGCGCTCAGAGCGCCCCGAGGCGATCGACAACCAACCCCGGTTACCGACGTCGGCGGATGCTGGACCCTCCATCGCTGCGGGTGGGGCTACGTCGGCGCTGACCGCGCCCGCTAGCGGCCCGGTCTCCCATGCGGCGACTGTGGTCCGGTCTGCAGAGCCGACGTCGGTCTCAGCGCCGCCGGCCACGACGCCGGTCGCCGCGGCCCAGTCGTCTGCACCGGTACCGGGCATGACCGTGTTGCTGCCCTCCGCCCAACCGTCCTCCACCCTGTTGCTCGCCCCGTCATGCCGCGCCGGTCATGGTCACGGGCATCAGACGCCCGACTGCCAGATCGGCTGAGAATTCCTGATCGCCCGACGGGGTGGAAATGTCGGACCAGACACCTATCCTGAACATATGTTCGAATCGTCTGATGGGTGTGCCGACCCAGACCCGGTCGGCCCAGGCCCGGCCAGTCCTGACCCGGCGACCGCCCTCGACCTCGACGGCGTGGACATCGAGGGGCTGGACGCGTCCACCTGCCTGACCCTGATGGCCACCATCACCCGCCAACGCGCCGCCCTGGACGCGGTCATGCTCCGCGCGCAGGGCCGCTTCGCCCACCTACGCCCCGAAACTGGCCCACAACGGCCCTTCGGGGAATTCGCCCCGGACGAAGTCGCCGCCGAACTCGACCTCTCCTACCACGCCGCCGCCACCCAACTCGCACTCGCCCACGCCGTAACCCACCGGCTACCCGCAACCCTGGCCGCCCTGGCCGCCGGCATCCTCGATCTGGGCCGGGTCCGCGCCGTCGCCGACGCCACCGAACCGCTCTCCGACGCCCACGCCGCCGCGGTCGAGGCGAGGGTCCTGGCCCACGGCGGACGAGCCAGCCACGCGGCGTTCCGCCAGGCGTTGCGCCGCGCGGTGCTTGCGATCGACCCCGACGGCGCCACACAACGCCACGAACTCCAACGCCGAGGGCGCCGGGTCGGCCTCCAGTCGTTGGAGGAAGGGATGGCCGAGCTCTCGGCGTTCCTGGCCGCCCCCGACGCCCAAGCCGCCTACCAGCGCATCGACGCCCTGGCCCGCCGCGCCGGCGACGCGCAGGATGTCCGGAGTATGGACGAACGCCGCGCCGACGTCCTCACCGACATTCTGCTGGGCCGCCACCGCGACGACGACCCGGTCCGCGTCGAGGTCGGAGTGCTGATTCCACTAGGCACCCTGGCGGGGCTGGCCGACACCCCCGGCGAACTGGCCGGCTACGGACCGATCCCGGCCGGGCTCGCCCGCGACCTGGCCGCCAACGCAACCTGGCGACGGCTACTCACCGACCCGGTCGACGGCCACGTCGTCGACGTCGGACGACGCCGATTCCCCTCACCCGCACTGGCTCGCCAGATCCGGGCCCGGGACTGGGTGTGCCGATTCCCGGGATGCCGAACACCCGCCACCATCTGCGATCTCGACCATGTGCGGGCCTACACCGCGGGCGGCACCACCGAAGCAGCCAATCTGCTCACGCTATGCCGACATCATCACCGGTTGAAGCACGACGGGACCTGGACCGTCGAAGTAACCGAAACCGGCACGGCCACCTGGACCAGTCCGGAACTACGCGTCTACCAGACCGAACCCGAACCCCACCCGGAACCGCCGCCCACCCCGCAACCGGACCCAGAACCCGAGCCGCCACCCTTCTGACCGGGACACGGCTGCCGGACTCTGATCGAAAATTGCTGGCCGATCAGGTAAGCATGCCTGGTCAGTGCGCGCGGTCACCGTGGCCGGGGCGCGGGATGAGCTGGATTTCGGTGGCGAGGTCCGCGCGGGACAGGGCGCCACGCGCATGCGGCAGAGCGGCCCGTTCGATATCGGCTCGGATCCGGTGGACGTCCGTGCTTGGCTTCATGGTCACCACCACCCGTAGCAACGGCCGCCTTGCCGTGCCGAGCAGCCGCGCACGCACCTGCCGGACGCCCGGCAGCGTAGCCAGTTCGCCTTCCACCGCGCCGGTGAAGGCTCGCGCGTTCACCCGGACGCGCCCGAAGGTGTCGTCGACGACATACAGGCCGGGCAGATTCCCGGTGGACTTCTGCAGCCACAGCCAGGCGAGCGCCAGCAGGACGACCAGACCCGTGACCACTCCGACGACCGGCCAGAACCACACATGCTCGGCGGCAAAGGAACGGTCCCGCGCGGTGAGCCCATACCGGGCCGCGACGTCATCCCCGAACACCCCCCGGCCGGCGAGCAGCGCGACGGCCCCACCGCCCAGGCACACCAGCCCCAACAGAACGAACACCACCCGGTTCAGCAGATCGACTCCAGGGGCGAACGGCTGCCTGCGCGGCCGGGACATCTTCGCCGATCCGGTCGGCTCGGCCATGCTCACCTCGTCCGGCTGAATCGGTGGACCGAGCTGGGGGATCGGGCTGTCCATGGTTCGTGCGCTCGTGGGGCTCACGGTTGCGTTCATGTGTGGTCCTTTTTCCGCTCCTCGTTCCGGGCGTCCCGCCGGGCGCCTTCCGGATCGGGTTTGGTCAGATCGAGGCCGACCGGATGCTGCCTGGCCCGCTCACCCATGGTTGAAACATCGAAGATTGCTTTCGTGGTTGCCGGGGCCGGTGCGGGACCGCTCGAGCCGGCGAGCGCGGGGTCCTGCCGCGTGTCCGCCGGTGGCGGTGGCGGTGGCGCGGGCTGCGGCTGTGTCGGTTCCGGCACGACACCGCCGGCACGGGAGGCCGGACGTGACGCCTTCACCTTCAGTTTCACTTTCGGGGGCGACGCCAACTCGAAGGAGGCCAGCCGTTCGCGGATCTCGTCACGCACCTGTCCCGGCGCGTCCGGGTTGATCCGGGGACTGCTCTCGATCTTCACCTTGGCGGTGCGCCGCCGGAGCCGGACCTTTGCCCGGGTCACGCCGTCGATGTCTTCGGCCGCGCTGGCGAGCGCACGGGCGATGCCGCGCCCGGCGGCGAAGGTGGCCGTCCCGGTCGGGGACGGCCGGACTGCGAACCATTGCAGCCGGCCGCGCCGCAGCCCCAGCACAAGCAGCAGGATCCCGCCGGCGCCGAGGATGACGCCGAGCACGGTCGGCCCTGCGTCGGACCAGGTGTTGCGTGCCATGGCGGCCGTTATCGACTGCCAGTCGACGATGGCGTACCCGTCGTCGAGGGCCGCGCTGACCATCTCGATGATCGCGATGACCCCGACCGCCGCGATGACCGCCGCAAGCAGCGCCGCGACAATCCGGTTTGTCACGCGCACGATGGTGACCTCCCGTGAGCTACCGTGCCCGGCTGCTCGGGCCGGCGTCGAACTCGAAAGCGGACACGTCGATGTCGATGTGGGTCACCCGTAGGCCGGCCAGGTCGGCCACCTGTTGGGTCACGCTGGTGCGTACCGCTTCACATACCTCAACAATCCGGACAGGATACCGTACGGACAACGAGATGGAGATTGAAGCGGTACCTCGGCCGACGCGCGCTGACACCTGCGGGGGACGCTCGTCGGTGGCCTGCCGCCGCCCTCGGCCGGGATGCCGCTGTCCCAGCCCGCCGACGGTTTCGACATCCAGCGCGGCCTGGGCCGCGATTTTCTCGATGACGCCGCCGGCGACGATCAGGTTTCCCCGGACCGCGTTCTCGGCACGGCGCGTTCCAGCGCGTGTCATCTCGTATCGCGGCGTTCACCGCCGCTGACATAGCGGTTGATATCGATCTCGCCGTCCAGGATCTTGCCTATGAACAGGCCGAGCGCCCCGAAGACGAGGACGATCAGGAACTCGCCGAAATCGCCGAAGGCGAGCGCGAGGCCGGAGATCAACCCGGTGATGAGACCGATTGCGCTCGAACGCATCGAAGCCTCCTTGCTAGACGGTCGTACTTGCTGGTAGGCCCATAGCCACGGGCCCACGGGCTGGGCCCGGCGGCGGGCGGGCGTTAACGTACTCGTGGGGACTTTGGCGATCTTCGCCAGAGCCGCTGTACACGACACTCGTGCGGGTGGTGCTCGCGCAAGCGGTGCCAGTGTGCCCACTGTCCACGCAGCCAGTAAGCGATGATCTCAAACCTGGTCCGCCGGTGGTAGCCGCTCACGTCGGCACATCCGGTTCGGGGTGGCCGTTCCGGTCGCCGAGCCCGCAGGCCAGCCATGAACACAGCGGGGTCGCCGCCTCTGTCCGGGTGGTTCTCCCGGATGAAGCGACGTGCTTCGGCGCGTCGGGCGGCGGCATCCGCCGCCCCGTCCAGCCGCGCTGGCCCGGACCGGCCGGTGGCGGGTCCGACCGGTTTGTCGATCATTGTTTTCCAGCCCTGCTGCTTGTACGGGTCGCTCCAGCCGCGGCCGACTTGGTCATGGCCGTCTTCCCCCGGGCCGCCCTGCCGCCGGCCGTGCCGCGCGAGTGCGTCCCACCGGTGCCGCGCGGCTGGCCGGCGGGCCTGGTGACGGGCCTGTCCGGGAGGAGCTCGAGATCGTCGACGAGCACGTCGATCCGCTCGCACTCCGGAGCCACCGCGGTGACCGCGCTCCGGACCTGGCTGGCGATCTCGGCAATCGTCGGCCCGAACCGGCCGACGACATGGATGGCGACCCCACCCAGTACCTTGCGGACGCCGACGACGCGCTGGCCGGGCAGATACGTGACCACGTTGCCGCTGGCTCCGGGAGACAGCGCGGCGACCGCGGAGCAGCGGGCGACCGCGGCCGCGATCGCGGCCGGCCGCGCGGACACAACCAAGCGGACCATGACTGCTACTGCACCCGGGCCTGCTTGTCGTCATCATCTTCGGGGATGTAGACGTCATCAACAGCGATGTTGACTTCGGTCACCTCCAGACCGGTCATTCCCTCGACCGAGCTGACGACGTTGCCGCGGATCGCCTGTGCGAGATCCACGATCGACACGCCGTAGTCGACCACGACGTCGAGATCTATTGCCGCCTGCCGCTCGCCGACCTCGACACCGACTCCCTGCGAGACGTTGCGGCCGGACGAGCCGGGGATACGCTGGCGCAGCGAACCGACCGCGCGGGCGCTGCCGGAGCCGAGATTGTGCACGCCTTCGACCTCGCGGGTCGCCACGCCCGCGATCTTGCGGACGACCGAGTCCGCGATGGCGGTCCTGCCCTGGCTCGTCACGAGTTCGGTGGTGCTCCGCCGGGACACGCCGGCCCCGTCGCGGTGGGCTGTCTCGCGGGTCACGGGAGCGGTTTTCTCGGTGGTTGTCGTGCTCATGACGTGCCTCCGCAATCGTTGGAGTCGTGGGGATGGATCCCTCGGCTTTCCGGAGATCTCCGGCCGGGCGGGCCCCGTGGCCAGCGGTCGCTGGCCGTCCACAGGCGACAGCCGGTCGTGTTCGGCGCGGTCAACCGGCTGGTATGCAGCGTCCTACCCGGTGGTGAGGGGGCCACTCGCGTCCGGCCGGCCGGATAGGTTCGTTGGTGCCCGGTCGGAACACGCCCCACGAGTGAGTGAAGGAGCGTCCGCTGCCTCGGTCTCATCCGCACCCTTCCGGTGCGCCCGGCCCCGGTCGGTCGTCCGTGCCCGCCCAGAGCAACCGGGTGACCGTCCGGTCACCGGCAAAGGTCAACCTGCATCTCGGGGTCGGCCCGCGTCGTGACGACGGCTATCATGCGGTAACTACAATTTTGCAGGCTGTTTCACTCTATGACGACATCACGGTTACGGCTGCCCCGGACGACGTCACCGACCCGGACGCGGTGGAGCCGGTCGTCGCGGTTGAGGTCATCGGTGAGGGTGCCGCGGGTACCACCCCGGCCGCGCTGCCCGGGGACCCGGCCGTGAGCTCGGCGGCCGCCCGGATCTCCCTGGTGCCGACGGGCTCGGACAATCTGGCTGTTCGTGCCGCCCAGGTGCTCGCGGTCCGCGCCGGGGTCCGTGGTGCGGGGGCGCGCCTGAGCATGGTCAAGGGCATTCCGGTCGCGGCGGGGATGGCTGGTGGCAGCGCCGACGCGGCCGGGGCGCTGGTCGCCTTCGACACCCTGTGGGGTACTGGGCTGGACCGCTCGGTCCTCGCGGAGCTCGCCGCCGGGCTCGGTAGCGACGTGCCGTTCCCCCTGGCCGGGGGGACAGCGCTCGGCACCGGCCGAGGCGAACAGCTGACGCCGGTCCTCGGGCGTGGCGAGTACCACTGGGTTTTCGCGCTGGCTGACGGCGGCCTGTCCACCGCGTCCGTCTATGCCGAGTTCGACCGGTTGTCCGAGGGGCGTCTGCGCACCGAGCCCACGCCGCCTGGCGGGGTACTGGCGGCGTTGCGTACCGGAGACCCCGTCGAGCTGGGCAAGGCTCTGGTGAACGATCTGCAACCGGCCGCGTTGCGGCTGCGCCCGTCGTTGCGCCGCGTGCTTGAAACCGGGACCGAGCTCGGGGCGGTCGGCGCCATCGTCAGCGGCTCCGGGCCGACCTGCGCCTTTCTCGCGCGGGACGCCGCGCAGAGCGTAGCCCTGGCGGCGAGCCTCGCCGGGATGGGTGTCTGCCGGGCGGTTCGGCGGGCGTACGGCCCGGTCGCCGGTGCCCGTGTGATCGACCCTGGCGTGTCCGGGTGAACCGGGGGATGTCTCCTGCCGAGTCAGCTCCGATGAGCGCCACCTGATGAGCGGTGTCCTGGTCACGATGGAGGCGGTGGTGGCCGCCTTCGGCACCCGTGTCCTGCTGGACCGCGTCAGCCTCGGGGTGGCGGCCGGAGAGCGGATCGGGGTCGTCGGCCGCAACGGCGCGGGCAAGAGCACCCTGCTCAAGCTCCTGGCCGGGGAGGCTCACCCCGATACGGGCCGGGTCGTGCGCACGGGATTCCTGCGCGTCGGCGTCCTGTCCCAGGACGACCGGCTCGTGCCCACGGCGACCGTGCGGCAGGCCGTGGTCGGTGACGTGCCCGACCATGTGTGGGCCGCGGATCCGCGTCGCCGGTCGGTGCTCAGCGGGCTGGGCCTGCTCGACCGCCTGGACGACATCGTCGGGCAGTCATCCGGTGGGGAGCGTCGGCGCACCGCCCTGGCCGCGCTGCTCGTCGATGACTTCGACCTGCTGGTACTGGACGAGCCCACCAACCACCTCGACGTCGAGGGCGTCGCGTGGCTCGCGTCCGAGCTGGCCTCCTGGCGTGGCGGGCTGCTCGTCGCAACGCATGACCGGTGGTTCCTCGACGAGGTGTGCGACCGGGTCTGGGAGGTCGTCGACGGCCGGGTGGACGCCTACGACGGCGGCTACAGTGCGTACGTACTTGCCCGCGCGGAGCGGGCACGGCGGGCTGACGCCGCCGAGGCCCGGCGCCAGAATCTGCTCCGTAAGGAGCTTGCCTGGCTGCGTCGCGGCCCGCCGGCCCGGACCGCCAAGCCGCGCTTCCGCATCGAGGCGGCCAACGCCCTGATCGCTGATGAGCCGCCCGTGCGCGACACCCTTGGCCTGCGCACCTTTGCCGCCTCCCGCCTCGGTAAGGATGTCTTCGATGTCGAGGATGTGACGCTGCGCCTCGGTGACCGGGCGCTGTTCGCGAACATGACGTGGCGGTTGGGCCCGGGGGACCGGGTGGGTCTCGTCGGGATGAACGGGAGCGGGAAGACCACGCTGTTGCGCCTGCTGACCGGCGCGCTGAGTCCGGATTCCGGCAGTGTCCGAGTGGGACGCAGTGCGCGTCCCGCCCTGCTCACCCAGGAGATCCGCGAGCTGAACCCGAGGCTGCGGGCGCTGGAGGCGGTCCAGGAGGCCGGCCAGGTCCTGGAGGTCGGGCCCCGGTCGAAGCCGTCGGCGCATGCGCGAGGCGCCGCCGGGGACGGCGGGCGGAGCCGGGAGCTGACCGCGGGCCAGCTGCTTGAACAGTTCGGTCTGCCGTCGGCCCGGCAGTGGACACCGGTCGGTGACCTCTCCGGCGGGGAGCGGCGCCGGTTGCAGCTGCTGCGGTTGCTCATGGAGCGACCGAACGTACTGCTCCTGGACGAGCCCACGAACGACCTGGACACCGACACGCTGACCGCGCTGGAGGACATCCTGGACTCATGGCCGGGAACCCTGGTTGTGGTCAGTCATGATCGCTATTTCCTGGAACGGACCTGCGACACGATTGTCGCTCTGTTCGGCGACGGCTCGCTGGTCATGCTGCCCGGCGGGGTCGAGGAGTACCTGTCTCGCCGCCGGGAGCTGGGCGCGGCGGGCGCCGGGCCGCTCACCGGCGCGGACGGCTCGGCCAGCGGTGGCGGTGGCGGTGGCGCCGGCGGCGTCCGGACC